>NZ_JBQKDO010000001.1:0-203342 GCF_052121795.1 Collinsella sp. LCP19S3_B7 | reverse complement strand
AGGCAAAGCCAAAGAGAGAAAGAGGCACGCCTTTGCCAAACCTGAAACCTTTCCTTGCCACGTGTGAAAAGAACCGCTGCCTCAATTGAAAGCCCGAGCTTGACACAAACACGTAGGCCCTCGGGACCGCCCTTGCGGAGCCGCTCTTCTTCTTTCCGGACATGCCGTCCTCCGATCTCCCGGGGCCGGCCGATCCGGCCCTCAGGGTATCGGGTTCCCACATTCATCCGCACATGTACGGATGAATGTGGGAGGTGTTCGGATAAAGTTGATAATCAAGGGTATTATTGCGATTCCATTTGAGCCCTTGGAGCTTGTTGAAATGGGATCGGGATTCGCATAAGATTGAAGCAGATGGCGCCCGTTGCCGCGGGTTGGCCAACTCCGAAACACGTTTATGGCGTGAGAAGTGGCCGTCTTCGCATTACGCGGGGCGGCTATTTTTTTGAGTACAAGATTAGATAGTTAGACAAATATCTAAATATCGAGTATAGTGTGCGCGTCGAACGAAATACTGAGAGGAGGTCCTATGCCGGGAGAGGGTTTTAAAGCGCTGGCCGATCCTACGCGGCGGCGCATTTTGGAACTACTACGCGAGGGCGACCGCACGGCTGGGGAGCTTGCCGAGCATTTTGACATCAGCAAGCCGTCGTTGAGCCATCATTTGGCGACGCTCAAAAACGCCGGGTTGGTGACCGATGAACGTCATGGCCAAAACATCGTTTACAGCTTAAACACCACCGTCATGCAGGACTTGATCGGTTGGTTTATGGGCTTTACAAACACTGAAGGTGATAAGGATGAATAACGAAAACAAGGGCATTCACGCCACGGGGGTATCGCCACGCGTGTGGATCGCGCTGGTCGCTCTGTGCGTCGCCAATATCGTAGCGCACCTTATGGTGATGCCGAGCTTGCCTGCGCAGATTCCCACGCACTGGGGCGCGAACGGCGTTGACGGTTGGGGTCCCAGCTGGATGGCCTCCGCGCACGGCGTGCTGCCCCTGGTGCTTCTCGCAATGTTCTACGTGGTGCCGCGCATCGATCCCAAAGGTGAGGCATATCGAACCTCGGGCAAGTTCTATCAGGGCTTCGTAATCACCTTCACCTTGTTCATGTGCGCCATAAGCTGGCTGGGAGAGCTTACGGTCTGGGGCGTGGTGCCGGCGGTCGGTTCGGTCAACGTGCTGATTTCCGGTGCTGTCGGTTTGCTGTTCATTGGCGTAGGCAACTACTTGCCGCGTGTGAAGCAGAACTATACGCTCGGTATCAAGACGCCCTGGGCGCTTGCCGATCCCGAGAACTGGCGCCGTACGCAGCGCTTTGGCGGTGCGTGCTTTATGGTGCTGGGTGTTGGTCTGATTGTGATGGGCGTTGCGGGTAGCGTGCTTTCGAGTGAAGTTGTCGCCGCGGTGATTGCGGTGCTGGCGTTTGGTTCGGTCGGAGTCGTCTACGTCTACTCGTATCTGCTGTGGCGCAAATCGCAGCGAGCCGCTCGTTAAGGTTGCGGAAAACTAGCGTACGCAGTTCATAGTATGTTCCGGGGGACTTTTCCCAGGTAGTATTAGGGGGTATGGGCAACCGTGCCCCTTTTTCGTTACGTTTTAGAGCTGGTTTTCTCATCTCGTTTCCACTAAAGCGAAACAAGAATAGGGAAACAGCAGGTAGAAAGGATAAAACAGGCAAATGGCAGAGTTTATCTACCAGATGTATCAGGCTCGCAAAGCTCATGGCGACAAGGTGATCCTTGACGATGTGACCCTGAGCTTCTATCCCGGTGCCAAGATCGGCGTCGTGGGCCCTAACGGTATGGGCAAGTCGACCCTGCTCAAGATCATGGCCGGCATCGAGGAAGTCTCCAACGGCGATGCCAGACTTACCCCCGGCTACACCGTGGGTATCCTGCAGCAGGAGCCGCCGCTCGACGACGACAAGACCGTCATCGAGAACGTGCGCATGGCATTTGGCGACATGATCGCCAAGGTCGATCGCTTCAATAAGATCGGCGAGGAGATGTGCGACCCGGACTGCGACATGGATGCCCTCATGGCCGAGATGGGCAAGCTCCAGGACGAGATCGACGCCGCCGATGGCTGGGATATCGATTCCAAACTCGGCCAGGCTATGGATGCCCTGCAGCTGCCCGATTCCGACATGCCGGTCAACGTGCTTTCCGGCGGCGAGCGCCGTCGCGTGGCCCTGTGCAAGCTGCTGCTCGAAGCTCCCGACCTGCTGCTGCTCGATGAGCCCACCAACCACCTGGACGCCGAGTCGATCCTGTGGCTCGAGCACTTCCTGCACAACTACCAGGGCGCGGTGCTAGCCGTCACACACGATCGCTACTTCCTGGATAACGTTGCCGAGTGGATCTGCGAGGTCGACCGCGGCCACCTTTATCCCTACAAGGGCAACTACTCCACGTATCTGGAGACCAAGGCCGCGCGTATCGAGGCTCAGGGCAACCGCGACGCCAAGCTCGCCAAGCGCATGGAGGCCGAGCTCGAGTGGGTGCGCTCCAGCCCCAAGGCCCGTCAGGCCAAGAACAAGGCCCGTCTGGCTCGTTATGAGGAGATGGAGGCCGAGGCCCGCGCAAGCCAGAAGCTCGACTGGACCGACATCCGCATCCCTGTGGGCCCGCGTTTGGGCAACAAGGTGCTCGAGGCCCATCACCTGCACAAGGAGTTCGACGGTCGCGTGCTCATCGACGACCTATCGTTCACCCTGCCGCGCAACGGCATCGTGGGCGTCATCGGCCCCAACGGTGTGGGCAAGACCACGCTGTTCAAGACCATCGTGGGCCTGGAGCCGCTGACTTCGGGCGAGCTCGAGGTGGGCGAGACCGTCAAGATCTCCTATGTCGATCAGAACCGTTCTGGCATCGACCCCGATAAGAACCTGTGGGAGGTCGTCTCGGATGGCCTGGACCACATGATGGTCGGCGAGACCGAGGTCCCCAGCCGCGCGTACGTGGCGAGCTTTGGCTTTAAGGGCCAGGACCAGCAGAAGCGCGCTGGCGTACTATCCGGTGGCGAGCGCAACCGTCTGAACCTGGCGCTCACGCTCAAGCAGGGCGGCAACCTGCTGCTCCTCGACGAGCCCACGAACGACCTCGACGTCGAGACGCTGTCCTCGCTCGAAGCGGCGCTGCTCGAGTTCCCGGGCTGCTCGGTGGTCATTAGCCACGACCGTATGTTTCTGGACCGCGTCGCCACGCACATTCTGGCGTGGGAGGGCACCGACGAGAATCCGGGCAACTGGTATTGGTTTGAGGGCAACTTTGAGGCCTATCAGGCCAACCGCATCGAGCGCCTGGGCGAGGACGCAGCCCAGCCGCATCGTATTCACCGCAAGCTGACGCGTGACTAATTTGTTACGCGGTTTTACCAAACCGCGTAACTGCTCGACGCTGCGCGGGCCGCAAGCACCCCATCTTGCCGTTCAAACCGTCGCTCGCGTACCGAAGTACGCGTCGCTCCTCTTTCACGGCAACCTGGGGCACTTGCGGCCCGCTCGCTGTTGGTTACGCAACATCAACAAATAAAAACGGCTCAAATCCTGATTTGGATTTGAGCCGTTTGTCGTTACTGCTCGGGTTCTTCGACTTTATCGATGGTCCAGGTGGCTCCGAGGCCGCCGGTGGTGTTGCGGCGGATGCGCACGGTGACTTCGTGGCGCTCGCCGGCCTGCGTGTAGCGCAGGGGGAAGCTTGCGCGGTTTCGCGCGGCCTCGATGGTACCGCGCTCGCGGGCGATCCAGTAGTACTCGCCGACGATGCCGAGCGTGTCGGCGCCGTAGGGGAGATAGGTCGACAGCTGGTGCAGAAGCGGGCCGGGGCAGAAGACCTCGGTTGCGAAATCGACGGGGAAGTCCTTGGGGATGGTGGGTGCTGCAGGTGCGGGGGTTGGGGCCGCTGCGGGTGCCGAAGCCGGTGCAGGTGCGGGAATTTGCTCGCAAGCAGAGGTGGGCACGGACTCGATGACGGGTGCGGGCTCCGGCGTCGCTTCCGGCTCGATCGTGGAATCTGCGGGCTCCACAGTGACGGGCGCGTCTGCAGCTGCGGTTCCAACCTCAACCTGAGTCGCGTTCTCGTTCTCGACGCTCGACTTTGCCTCGATGGGCGTGGATGCCATGGTGGTGATGCCGGCGTTGGCGTTCTCGGGGTCATAGACGACCGTGAGCGAGATGGCGGGCTGCGGCGTCTCGGGCTCTGGCGTCGACTCGGTAGCGTCTTGATCGTCGGGCTCGTCGGACTGATCGTCCTCGGCCTCGTCGCCAAAAACATCGCTGTTTTGGAACGCAGGCGTCTCGGGTTGGTTGGCGGCTTCTTCGGTTGTCGACTTGGGAGCCTCCTCGAGCTCCGCAGTGGCTTCCTGCTCTGATATGACTTCGGGATCGGTCGTGGCGGCGATTTCGGTTTCGGCTTCTGCCGTTACCTCAATAGCGACTTCGATCTCTGTCTCGGGCTCGGGTTCCGGTACGGCTTCAACCATGGCTTCTGGCTCGGGACGCTTAACATGCTTGGGGCGCACGGCCTTGAGGTCCTTCTCGCCGCGCTTTTTCTTCTTGTAGGACTGCTTGGCTCCCTTGGCAGCCTTGGGCTTGTCCTCGCCTTTGGCAAGGGCGGCATCCCATGCCTCGTTGGCGATGACGGTGGCATACAGACGGCCGCCCTTAAAGACGGTCAGCTTAATGCAGTCGTCGAGCTCCTCGAGCAGCTCGCGCGTGGACTCGAAGCCCAGGTCATAAGCGGTCATGTCACCAGCGGCGAGCGCCTCCTCGACCTGCGTCATAAACGTTTGCTTGCCGCACCCAATCGCATCGCGCAGCAGGCGATACAGATAGATGTGGTTGCCCAGCGATAGTGTGGGCTTAACTATTGTCTTGCTCATGGCAAATCTCCTCTATACACACCAAAGCATCTTACCATCGCACGTGGTTTGGCATTGCGGCACCTGAGACAAACGGGCGCGAATCGCTGCCGATTCGCGCCCGTTGTCTAGGTTGCCTATCTGGGGATACAGCTCCTAGTTGCCCGATGCCGTACCCTGGTTTGAGCTGTCAGATGCCGTACCAGATGCGGTGCCGCTCGAGCTGCTATTGTTGCCGCTGTCGGTTGTGTCCGTTCCCGACATGTTGCCGCTCGTCTGGTCGCTCGTGCTCGGTTGAGAGCCGTCGGTCGTTTGGCTTGAGTCAGTCGTGCCGGATTGCGTACCGCTGTTGTTCACAGAGGAATCGGCGCTCTGCGATTGATCGGGGGTGTTCGAGGACGAGTCGGTGGATGCGGAGGTGTCCTGCGAGTCATCCTGCTGGCTTTGCGATTGATCTGAGCTATCCGCATCGTGCTCGGTTGTGCGCGACGAAAGGATTGACTCGGGACGCTCGCCCAGACCCTCACCGGCGGTGGTGATAAGGATGGCGCCAGCGCAGGCGATGACCGCGACGATGGCGATGGCGATCGAGAAGACGATGACCTTCTTTTGCGTCTGGCTGCGCTCTGCCGCCGCCTTGGCACGCAGGCTGTTGGGGGCGACGCGCGCCGTGGTCGCGCGCCCCGCAACCTGGCGCATCTCCTGCGTAGTCGCGGCGCCGCCCAGGTGCTCCTCGGCATTAAGGTCAACGGGCTCATAGGCGCCGGCAGGGTAGTCGACGGCGGCGTGCGTGCCTTTGAGGGCGTTGGCGCTGGCAGAGATAAAGTGGCGGTAGACCTGCGAGGACACAACGGTGATGACCGAGCTCACGGCGGCACCGATCACCGATCCGGCGATGCCGATCTTGGAAGCAAGTGCGACGCTCGTGGCGGCAGCTGCGGCGCCGGCGATGATTTGGGGAATGGAAATGTCGTCGAACAGGCCCTTTTTGGGCGCGATGGCCATGGTCTGTCCGATGGAATGGTTTTCGTGAACGCCGTTGTTGAGCGATGCCGGCGTCATGACGCGCGTGCGCGGCGCGTCGGTGTACTTGGTTGTCATACGGGGCCCTCCCGGTGTAAATCTGCTTCGTTTCGTGTAGCCATCAGGGTACCCACCAGATGTGAATCGTACGTGACATTTAACAGATACCATCAACTCATCAATAGCTCACCAAATTGGTGGGATGCGGTTACACCCGGCGGTTGAACTACAATAGGGCTTGCTAATTGTTGTGAATGGCGTCTACGCACGGGAGCATTCTTATGAATCTTCACCTTTCTCAGTCTGATGGCTTTTTGCGTGTGGCGGCGGCCTCGCCGCGGATTCGCGTGGCCGATGTCGAGGGCAATGCCGAGGTTGCGCTGGCGGCTGTTCGCGAGGCGGTCGAGCGCGGTGTCCGTGCTCTGGTGCTGCCCGAGCTTAATCTGACTGGCTATACCGCGGCTGATCTGTTCCATAACCGCACATTACTGCATACCTGCGAGACTGCACTGGCACATATTCTCGATGAAACCCGCGAGCTGCCGATTGTCTTTACCATCGGTCTTCCCGTTGCGGTGGCCGAGAATATCTACAACTGTGCCGCCGTGTGCTGCGCGGGCGAGCTTTTGGGCCTCACGGCCAAGAAGTATCTGCCCAACTATGGCGAGTTCTATGAGCGCCGTTGGTTTGCTCCGGCGCCCGCCGATCCCGTGTGGGTTGAGTTTGCCGGTCAGGGTCCGGTTCCGCTGGGTTCGGGGCTTGTCTACCGCTGCTGTGATGGGGACGCCGAGGATATGGTGCTGGGCGTTGAGGTCTGCGAGGATCTGTGGGTGCCGGCGCCCCCTTCGACCGAGATGGCGCTTGCCGGTGCGACAGTGATCCTCAATCCGTCGGCCTCGGACGAGATTATCGGTAAGGCAGACTATCGCCGCAGCCTTATCTCTAACCAAAGCGCGCGCCTGTACTGCGCCTATGCCTACGCGGACGCGAGCGAGGGCGAGTCCACGACCGACATGGTCTTTGCAGGGGAGAACCTCGTCTACGAAAACGGTTCGAAGCTCGCCGCCACGAAGCTCCTCACCTGCGATATGGCGGTGGCCGACGTTGACCTCGACCGTCTGGTTGCCGAGCGCCGTCGTTCGACCACGTGGACGCGCGCGGATGATGCGCCGGAGGCCACGATTGTTGAGTTTTCGTTTGAGGGCATGCTGGCCGAAGAACCTGTCCTGCGTGATGCGCTTGACATCGACCGTGTCTTCCCCCGCGCGCCCTTTGTGCCGGCCGACCATGGTGACCTGGCCGGGCGCTGCGAGACGATCCTCAATCTGCAGACTGCCGGCCTCAAGACTCGCCTTGCCCATACGGGTACCAAGGCTGCAGTCATCGGTCTTTCGGGCGGCCTGGATTCCACGCTGGCACTGCTTGTGACCGTGCGTGCCTTCGATGCATTGGGGCTGCCGCGCACGGGTATCACGGCGGTTTCCATGCCCGGCTTTGGCACGACACATCGCACCAAGTCGAATGCCGAGTCGCTCGCTCGCGACCTGGGTGTGAGCTTCCGCGAGGTTTCGATCCACGCGGCTGTGGAGCAGCACTTCAAGGACATTGAGCACGACCCGGCAGTTCAGGACGTGACCTACGAGAATAGTCAGGCCCGCGAGCGTACGCAGATTCTGATGGATCTGGCCAACCAGGCTGGCGGTTTTGTTATCGGCACGGGCGACCTGTCAGAGCTGGCGCTCGGCTGGGCTACCTATAACGGCGACCACATGAGCATGTACGCCGTCAACGCGAGCGTGCCCAAGACGCTTGTGCGCCATCTGGTGCGTTATGCCGCTGATGTCTTTGGTGGGCGTATTGCCGAGGTCTTGCTCGATATCCTCGATACGCCGGTGTCCCCCGAGCTTCTGCCGCCCACGGGCGACGGTGAGATTGCGCAGAAGACCGAGGATTTGGTGGGCCCGTACGAGCTGCACGATTACTTCCTCTATTACCTGCTGCGTTTTGGCTTTGAGCCGGGCAAGATCTACCGTATGGCGCTCAAGAGCTTTGAGGGTGTCTATGATGCCAAGACCGTCCACACGTGGTTGCGTACGTTCTATCGTCGCTTCTTTGCCCAGCAGTTTAAGCGCAGCTGTCTGCCCGATGGTCCCAAGGTGGGCTCGGTGACGCTCAGCCCGCGCGGCGATTGGCGTATGCCGAGTGACGCCAGCTCGCGTCTGTGGCTTGCGCGGATCGACGCGCTCAATCCAATTGACTAAGGTTGGCTAAATTGAACCAATACGGGGGTTGCAAGCGTTACACTTTTGCAATCTGATGGCCCGTATCGCGCGGCGCTCTTGTCGGAGCGCCGTATTTTTATATCGAAAGGTGGCACCATGCAGGCATCGCAGCGTCTCGACCGCTTTGGCGCGGAGGTCTTCGCCTCGCTCAACAACAAACTTCTTGCGCTGAAGGCTCAGGGCAAGACCATTTACAACATGAGCGTGGGCACGCCCGACTTTAAGCCGTACGACCACGTGGTCGAGGCGCTCACGCAGGCCGCCCAAAATCCCGAGATGTGGAAGTATTCCCTGCGCGACCTGCCCGAGCTTAAGCAGGCCGTGTGCGATTACTATGAGCGTCGCTTTGGCGTTTCGGGCATTACGCCGTCCATGGTGCAGTCGTGCAACGGCACGCAGGAGGGCGTGGGTCATTTGGGCCTGGCCCTGCTCGATCCGGGTGACACCATTCTGGTTCCCGATCCGTGCTATCCGGTCTTTGAGGCGGGCGCCAAGATCGCCGACGCCAAGCTCGAGTACTATCCGCTGGTGGCGGAGCACAATTACCTGCCCTATGTGGCGGGCATCGATCCCGAGGTGGCCGATCGTGCCAAGTACATGATCGTGTCGTTGCCCGCCAACCCGGTGGGCTCGGTGGGCACGCCCGAGGTCTACGAGGAGATTATCGCCTTCGCCCGCGAGCACGACCTGCTGATCGTCCATGACAACGCGTACTCCGACATCGTGTTTGACGGCGAGCCCGGTGGCAGCTTCCTGCAGTATCCCGGCGCGCTCGAGGTGGGCGTGGAATTCTTCTCGCTTTCCAAGTCGTTTAACGTCACCGGTGCGCGCATCGGCTTTTTGGTCGGCCGTGAGGATGTGGTCTCTGCCTTTGCCAAGCTGCGCAGCCAGATCGACTTTGGCATGTTCTTCCCGATTCAGAAGGCCGCCATCGCCTGCCTCAATGGTTCGCGCGATGAGGTCGAGGCGCAACGTCTGAAGTACCAGGAGCGCCGCGATGCCCTGTGCGACGGTCTTGAGGACCTGGGCTGGGAGCGTCCCAACGCGCATGGCTCTATGTTTGTGTGGGCAAAGCTTCCCGGTGGCCGCACCGATTCCATGGCGTTTTGCGAGGAGCTTATGGAGAAGGCCGGCGTTGTGGTGACGCCGGGCGCGAGCTTTGGCCCTTCGGGCGAGGGGCACGTGCGCATGGCGCTGGTCCTGCCGCCCGATCAGATCGCTTTGGCTGTCGAGGCCATCCGCGAGGCGGGCCTGTATTAGAAGACTATTTGGGCTCGTCAATAGCTCGAAACCGATTTCGTTCAGTTATTATACGAATCCTGCAAATAATTTCGGTAAACGGTCGATTTTTGGCTGCGTATAGGAGCATAATCAAAGTCCCGATTGGATGTATTGGGATCACGGCAAGCCGCTCGGGTCGTTCCCGGGCGGCTTGTTTGTGGAGAGAGATGGGAGTTTCTAATGGTTAACGAGAAGAAGGTCGCTATTGTCGGCTGCGGTTTCGTCGGTTCGTCTTCGGCGTTCGCGCTGATGCAGAGTGGTCTGTTCTCCGAGATGGTTCTCATCGACGTGGACAAGAACCGCGCCGAGGGCGAGGCCCTGGATATTGCGCACGGCATGACGTTTGCCGAGCCGATGAAGATCTACGCCGGCGATTATTCTGATGTCGCCGACGCCGCCATGATCGTCGTCACCGCTGGCGCTGCTCAGAAGCCCGGTGAGACCCGCCTGGACCTGGTCAACAAGAACGTCAGCATCTTTAAGTCCATTATTCCCGAGATTAAGAAGTCTGGCTTCGACGGCATTCTGCTCATCGTCTCCAACCCGGTCGACGTTCTGACCTACGCCGCCATCAAGATGTCCGGCCTGCCCGAGGGCCATGTCATCGGCTCCGGCACCGTGCTCGACACCGGCCGTCTGCAGCAGATGCTCGGCGCTCACGTCGAGGTTGACCCGCGCGACGTTCAGGCCTACGTCATGGGCGAGCATGGTGACTCCGAGTTTGTCGCCTGGTCCAGCGCTCAGGTTGCCGGCGTGCCGCTGAACACCTTCTGTGAGCTTCACGGCCACCTGGAGCATGAGACTGCCGAGAAGCGCATTGCCGAGGACGTCAAGAACTCCGCCTACACCATCATCGAGAAGAAGCACGCCACCTACTACGGTGTCGCTATGGCGGTAAAGCGCATCTGCACTGCCGTCATGCGTGACGAGCAGACTGTTCTGCCCGTCTCCTCGCTCATGGTGGGCGAGTACGGCCTGTCCGATCTGGCCATCTCCATGCCGACCGTCGTTGGTCGCGACGGCGTTGTCTGCCGCGTTCCCGTGCCGCTGAACGATGACGAGCAGCATGAGCTCACCGCCTCCGCAAAGGCCCTCAAGGACATTATCGACAGCGTCGACTTCTCCTGCTAAATCAAGCTCGCTAGAGCGAAAAGCTACAATGAAGGCGTCCGGGCCCATGTGACCCGGGCGCTTTTTTATGCAAAGGGGACAGGCTTGTTTGCACCAATCTTCGATGCGCCTGGGGCGGACTCGACCGCTATACTGGTTCGTGCCAAAAGCGATCTAGAACGGAATGCCGTATATGAAAATCAATCACGCGATTCTGCATATCCTGGACTTTGACTCTGCCGTCAACGTCATGAGCCAGCGCGAGCTGGATATCGAAAGCCGTATCGTGCGCAGCTTTGTGACCACGCATCTGCGCCGCGCACGTACCTCGGCCGACAATAAGCGCGCCACGTTTGCGGAGAACTCTGCGTTTGGCGGCGAGCTCAAGGGCTATTTCTTTGGTGAGCGTGAGTTCGTGGACTTGTCTCAGCAGATTGCGGAGTTCATCTCTTCCGAACTCACCAAGGCCGAGAAAGCCGAGTCCACTGACGTGCTTGTGGCGGACTTTGACGATGATGAAGATGCCCGCTGGTTTGCCGTGATGCTGCTGGGCTCCAAGCAGGCATTCATGCACGAGGTGGGTCGCGAAGAGGGCGAGGTTCGTAACGACATCGCGCGCCACTACGCCATTTTGCCAAACCCCTCGCAAAAGGTGCCAAGCTATGCCATCGTGCGTGCGAGCACCATGGAGATCGGCTATGTGGACAAGAAGCGCAAGATTGCCGGCGAGGACCGTATGCTTATCCCTGATGGTCTGCTGCAATGCGACACGGGGGTTTCGGGCAAGGAAGTCATCGACACCGTGACGCGTGTGGTCGAGGAAGTCGCCGAAGAGCACGGCGCCAACACGGCCGTAGCGCTCGCCAAGGTCAAAGCCGCCGTTGCCGAGAAGGTTGAAGACGACGAGGAGCTGCCGCCTTGGGATATCGTCGATGAGGTCTTTGAGGACGAGCCGGTCATCAAGGAGAGCGTGCGCGCGGCGCTGACCGAGGAGAAGGTGCCCGAGCGCGTGCCCGTGGAGCGCAAGCAGGTCGAACGCGCGGCCGTACGCAATCACAAGATTCGTACCGACACGGGCATCGAGATCAGCTTCCCGGCCGAGATGGGTTCAAACTCCGAGTACATCGAGTTCGTCAACGAGCCCAACGGCCTCATCTCCATCGAGCTCAAAAACATCGGTAGCATCGAGAATCGATAAGGCTTTTAACTTTTGAATAAAAGTCTGGATTATATTTTGAAGTATACTTTGAAATATAATCCAGATTATTTTTTGGAGGTCAAAATGTCCCCACTTGTTCTGGAAAAACCGGTGTTTACAAAAGACCAGGTTGTTTCTGCTACCGAAGCAAGCAAGTCCTTATCCACCATTCGTAAACGCGCAAAACGCGCGCCTCAGTTCATTGCTGATCATAATGATATCGATACCGTGATTATCGACTATGCTGCCTATGAGGAAATGTACGGCGCGCTGCAGTATCTGCGTGAACTTGAGATAAATCGCATCGCTGCGGATCGAGTCAAGCATGGTCCGCATGAGTTTGTTCCGTTTGAGGACGCCTTAACTGCCGAGGACCTCGCGGAGCTTGAGTCGATGGATCCGGACGCGATTCCCGACGAGGACCTTTTCGAATGAGCGGGCATTTTGTTGTCGGCTTTTTGAATCGAGACGTCGAGAAGGAATATCAAAAACTAGATGGATCCCAGCGCAGGCTCGTCCGTATTGCCGTCGCAAAATTAAAGACGCGCGCTGATGAAATCGGAACGCCGCTTCACGGCGAGCTCGACGGCTGCAAAAAGATTAAATGGCGGAATGCGGGACTCAGAATGGTTTTCCGAATCCGAGAGGACGGAATGGTTGAGATTGCCGAGATTGTGGCAATAGGGCGGCGCGATCGTTTCGAGGTCTATAAGACGGCCGTAGGGCGCCTGTCAAAGCAACTCGCCATGGTTGAATACGACGGCACCCTGAGATAGGGAAGGCCGAAGCCTCGGACGAGGGCTTCGGCCTTTTTACTTGGGGCTTAATCACGTTGCAGGTTGAGCATAAGTCAGCGAAAACGACCCAGAGCGAGCAAGGTGACGTGAAAGAGGAGGGCATTGACCTTCTGGTCATGCCCGACGATTGAACGTCAGATTGCCGCTCTGGGTCGTTTGGAGCGTCGACAAGTTACGCGGTTTGATAAAACCGCGTAACTATTAGAGCTGGCGCAGGCCCTCTTCGAGACCGGTCTTACTGTCGGTCTTCTCGTCGCGCATCTTGATAACGCGGGCGGGGACACCGGCGACCACGGCGCCGGCGGGAACGTCCTCGACGCACACGGCACCGGCGGCAACGACAGCACCTTTGCCCACGCGCACGCCTTCCAGGACCACAGCATTGGCGCCGATCATAACGTCGTCTTCGATGATGACGGGCGTGGCGCTGGCGGGCTCCACGACGCCTGCCAGCACGGTGCCGGCGCCGATGTGGCAGTTCTTGCCCACGGTGGCGCGACCGCCCAGCACGGCGCCCATATCGATCATGGAGCCATCGCCAATGACGGAGCCGATGTTGATGATGGCGCCCATCATGATGACGGCACGGTCGCCGATCTCGACGCGGTCGCGGATGATCGCGCCCGGCTCGATGCGGGCGTTGATGCCCTTGAGGTCGAGCATGGGCACGGCGGAGTTGCGGCAGTCGTTCTCCACATCGTAGTAGTCGATGGAATCGACGTTGGCGTCGAGGATTGCCTTGAGCTCATCCCAGTCGCCAAATACAGTCTTGCCACGGCGGCCGCCATAGACATGCGCATTGCCCCACTGGACCTTCATGCCCGGCTTTTCGCGCACGTACAGCTTGACGGGCGTCTTCTTGGGCGCGGTGGCGATATAGTTGATAATCTCCTGTGCATCCATTTCGGCTGCGTTGCTCATTTGCGGTCTCTCCTTTGGGTGGATCCGGTTGATACCTGGTTAGGCAAACATGACCTGGTCGAACGTATAGAAGCCGTGCTCGCGGGTGACGAGCTTCTGCGCGGCTGCCAAGGCGCCGTTGACAAAGATCTGACGGCTCGTGGTGCGATGCGTGAGCGTGACCTCTTCGTCCTGGCCAAAGAAACTCACTTCGTGCACGCCGGCGACAGTGCCACCGCGCAGCGAGTGCACGCCGATCTCCTTGGGGTCGCGCGCTCCGCACATGCCCTCGCGGCCATAGACGGGGTGGTAGCCTGCCTCGGGCTCGGCTTCGACGACGGCGTCGAGCAGCAACTTGGCAGTGCCACTGGGGGCGTCGACCTTTTGGTTGTGGTGCGTCTCGACGAGTTCGCAGTCAAAGCCGGGCAGCTCTCGCGTGGCCTGTGCCACCAGATGACGCAGGGCTGCGATACCGATGGAGTAATTGCCGGAGTGCATGACGCAGGCGCTCTGACCCAGCTCGCGCAGGCGATCCATCTGCTCGGGCGTATAGCCTGTGGTGCCCGAGACCAACGCCGCACCCGTGCGCTCGACATAGGCGACGACGGCGTCGAAGGTCGCAACGTTCGAGAAGTCGATGATGACGTCGGCTGCCGGAGCGTTCTCGAGCTCTGACAAGTCGAAGCCGATCTGGGCGACGATGTCAAAAACGGGCTCTCCGGCAGCGTCGACAATACCCTCGGCGGTAGTGCGGATGAGCGAGCCCATGCGGCCCGTTCCCATAATGACGGTCTTAATCAAGCAGACCAGCTCCCTTCAGAGCATCGGTAAGTGTAGCGCGCGTGTCGTCTGCCATGGGGCACAGCGGCATGCGGTAGTTTGCCTCGATCATACCCATCTGGGCGAGCGCTTCCTTGACGGGGATGGGGTTGACCTCACTAAAGAGGGCATTGATGAGCGGCTGGCCGGCAATCTGGATATCGCGGGCACGTGCCACGTCACCGTCCAGATAGGCGCGGCACATGTCATGTACGAGCTGCGGCTGCACGTCGGCCCACACGCTGATGGTGCCCGAAGCACCCAGGCTCATGAGCGGCACGGTGAGCGCGTCCTCGCCCGAGTACATGCGGAAGTCGTCGGACAGCAGGTGGGCGATCTTGGCAGCGTAGGCGACGTTGCCCGAGGCTTCCTTAATACCCATGATGTTGGGGTGCGCGGCCAAGCGCTCCACGTTGCGCTCGCTGATGCCGCAGCCACAGCGGCCGGGGATGTTGTACAGGATGCAGGGGATGTCTACGGCATCGGCGACGGTCTTAAAGTGCTGGTAGATACCCTCTTCGTTGGATTTGTTGTAGTAGGGGGTAATGAGCAGCAGGCCGTCGGCTCCCAAGCCCTGGTAAGTGAGCGACTTGGTGAGCATGGTCTGCGTGGAGTTGGAGCCCGAGCCGGCGATGACGGGGACGCGTCCTGCAACTTGCTTGACCACCGCGGCGACAACGGAGTTGTCCTCGTCGTCGGTCATCGTGGCGCTCTCGCCGGTGGTGCCCAGGGCGAGGATGGCGTCGGTGCCATTTTGCAGGTGGAAATCGATAAGGCGCTCGAGCGCATCAAAGTCGACACTGCCGTCCTTTTTAAACGGCGTAACCAGGGCGACGATTGAGCCCTCGAGATTGCGGATATCCATGTTCTTCTCCTTCGCTTCGGCGATCTGGATGCGCTTGTTCCATTGGGCGGCGACTGCCAGGCGCTCGTCTTGGGCGCGGCGGCGGGCACTTTCGGCGCGCGACTTGGCCAACAGTTCTCGGCCGCACGGCAGCACGTCGAGCGTGGCAAAGTAATCGCCCGGGCGCTCGGCGCGGCGGATGAGGTCGGCCGCGCCATCGGGGCGCAGCAGGACCTCGGCGGAGCGCAGCCGTCCGTTGTAGTTGTAGCCCATGGAGTAGCCATGCGCACCGGTATCGTGGATTACAAGCAGGTCGCCCATGTCGATATGCGGTAGCTCGCGATCGATGGCGAACTTGTCGTTGTTCTCGCACAGATTGCCCGTGATGTCATAGGTGTTCGTGACGGGCGCTGTGCCCTTGTCGGCGCCGCCCGGCTGACCCATCACCGTAATGTGGTGGTAGGCACCATACATGGCGGGGCGGATCAAATCGACGGCGCTTGCATCGACACCGATATAGTCCTTGTAGATCTGCTTCTCGTGGATGGCCTTGGTGACCAGGCAGCCGTAGGGGCCCATCATAAAGCGGCCCATCTCGGTGTAGATTGCCACATCGCCCATGCCTGCGGGGACCAGGATCTCGTCGTATGCCGCGTGCACTCCCTCGCCGATGGCGTGAATGTCGTTGGCCTGCTGCTCGGGCAGGTAGGGGATGCCGACGCCGCCGGATAGATTGATGAAGGCGACGTGTGCGCCGGTCTCGCGCTCCAGGCGCACGGCAAGCTCAAAGAGGATGCGCGCGAGCTTGGGGTAGTAGTCGTTGGTGACGGTGTTGCTGGCAAGGAATGCGTGGATGCCAAAGTCCTCGGCACCCTTGGTCTTGAGCATACGGAAGGCCTCGAAGAGTTGCTCGGTGGTCATGCCGTATTTGGAGTCGCCGGGGTTGTCCATGATGCCGTTGGAGAGCTGGAACAGGCCGCCCGGATTAAAGCGGCAGCTGACCGTCTTGGGGATGGGCCCCGCAACACGCTCAAAGAACTCGATGTGGCTGATGTCGTCAAAGTTGACGATGGCACCCAGCTTGTCGGCGAGTTCAAAGTCCGCAGCCGGCGTGTCGTTGGACGAGAACATGATGTCGTGCCCCGTGATACCCAGCGAGCGGGCGATCATGAGCTCGGTATAGCTCGAGCAATCGCAGCCGCAGCCGTATTCGTTGAGAATGGAGATGAGTGCCGGGTTGGGGTTGGCCTTGACGGCAAAGTATTCCTTAAAGCCCGGGTTCCACGCAAAGGCGTCGCGCACCTCTTGCATGTTGCGGCGGATGCCCGCCTCGTCGTATAGATGAAACGGCGTGGGGAACTGCTCGACGATATGCTCGAGCGTCTCCTTGTCCACAAACGGCTGCTTGGCCGCATATGCCTCGTTGGGGGTCAATGCCATGTCCCGTAAACCTCGCTATCCAGACGGCGCCATCTGCGCATCGAATCCGCATAGCGTGGACCCAATGTCCGGATAGCGCTCCCGCATTGCTGCAGACAGTCCTGTGGGTGTTTCCCACAGGCCCACCAGGTTGTTCGTGCCCGAAAAACCCAGTTCGGCGGGTTTCGCCTCCCCGCGGGGTCAAAGCCTGCCGGCTCACCCGCGGCTCTTCGTGCCCGCGCCTCTATCAAGTGGTAAAGACCCTATCACGTTGCACTTTACCAAACAAGAGTATTCGTATATAACGTTTAAAAAATGCAGGGATATGCTGGAAACATGTGCGCCACAATCCTGTATCACAATAAGTTGCAACAGATGTGCCTCACGAAGGGATCCTCTATGACCGAGCTCCAAGAACTCCGTCGCTATCGCCGCGATCTCCATCGCATTCCGGAGCTCGATTTCGATCTTCCGCAAACCATTGCCTATATCGAGGGCGTGCTGGCACCGCTCACCTGCGAAGTGACCCATCCGTGCCCCAGCTGCGTCTGCGCTTTCTTCGACGCCGGCGTTGATGCCGCGCATGCCACGGCGATTCGCGCCGATATGGATGCGCTGCCCATTGAGGAGGCGACAGGGGCGGCCTTTGCCTCGACCCATCCCGGCAAGATGCACGCTTGCGGACATGACGGTCACATGGCCATGGCACTTGCCGCCGCGACGTATGTCGACCGTACGATTCGCGAGCAGCCGGGCGCCATGAGGCGCAACGTGCTCTTTGTGTTCCAGCCGGCCGAGGAAACGACCGGTGGTGCCAAGACGGTATGCGAGAGCGGCGTGTTCGAGCGCTATGGGGCCGACCGCATTTTTGGCTTCCATGTGTGGCCCGATCTGCCTGCCGGCACGTTGGCGAGCTGTTCCGGTCCGCTGCTGGCGCGTTCGAGCGAGACGCATATCTATATTCACGGTACGAGCATCCATATTGCTAAGACCTATGGCGTGCCGGTCGAGGAGTCGCACGATGCCGCGTTGGCGGCAGCGAAGTTTTTGGTTGCCGAGCGCGAGCTGATGGACGAGCTGGGCGGCGACGAGCCCTGCATCGGCAAGTTTGGTCTGCTGCAGGCCGGTACGGTTTGCAACGCGGTGGCGGGGGAGGCCCATGTGGCCGGAAGCCTGCGTGTGTTTACGGACGGCATGTTCGACCGGGCGCGCGAAGGCGTGCGCCGCGTGCTTGATGAGGCATGCGCTGCAACGGGCTGCACGTACGATCTCGACTTTGCCGAGGGCTATCCGCCGGTCAACAACGACCCCGAGTTGTTTGCCTGTGTCGCGCCTGCCTTGCCCGGCCTGCAGCTTGTGGAGGAGCCGCTGTTAATTGCCGAGGACTTTGCGTTCTATCAGCGCCATCTGCCGGGCGTATTCTTCTTGTTGGGCACGGGTGTGCCGGAGGGTCAAGAAAACCCGAGCGATTCGGATGGCTGTCCCGCCTATGCCACGAGCGCCCTTCACACCGATACCATGCTCTTTGACGAGGGAATTTTGCTCAAGGGCCTCGATGTCTACAAACGATTGCTTTTGCTTGGTTAATCGGCGCGGGCGCATGTTCTAGAAAATACGAACAAATGTACGGTATAATAGAGATGTATGTCTGTAGAAACGTTTGACGTTATTAACGTAAGGCGATACTATGATTGCATCGTACAAAGATGAGGATACCGAACGTTTTGCAATGGGTGTGCGGGTCAGGAGGTTCGTGCCCTTTGAGCGGGTCGCATTGAGGAAGATTCGTCAACTGCAGGTTTGTGCTTCACTTGATGACCTTCGCGTTCCTCCGGGCAATCGTCTTGAAGCGTTGAAGGGCGATCGCGCCGGCCAATATAGTATCCGTGTTAATGAGCGCTATCGGGTCTGCTTTGAGTGGAGACAGGGGATGGCTTGGAATGTCGAAATCGTCGATTATCACAAGTGATGAGACCGCGCCCGATTTGCTGTCACCGGTGACTCCTGGTGAACTTCTCAAAGAGGAATTTCTTGTTCCTATGGGCATTTCTCAATATCGTCTTGCTAAGGAGACCGGGATTCCGGCACAGCGTATTGGGCAGATTATTTTGGGGAGGCGTCGTGTTACGGCTGACACCGATCTTCGCCTTTGCCGCTACTTTGGCCTAACGGATGGTTATTGGCTGCGCGCCCAGATAGCGTTTGACCTCGAGGCGGAAAAGAGGCGCATCGAGCCGGAACTGGATAAGATCGTTCCTGTTCAGCAGGCTATCGCATTGTAGTGTTCAAAGATGTTGAGGTTGGAGTGACGATGGGGCGACGCCGACAGTCTGCCGTTTATAGTCCCGGTGGGTGTGGATGCGGCTTGTTGTTGCTTCCGGTTATTGCTGTGAGCATTGGCGTTATGTTTGCGCTTGCCGGGTTGGCGGCAGCGGCAGTTTGCTGTTGATCGTGGCTATTGGCGTGACGATTTGGCTCTGCCGCAATCGTGAGCAACGCCGTGCCGACGGTAAAACCAATGTCGGCGGGGGTCGTCTTCCTGATTATTGCGTACCCGCTGAGTGTCAGCTGCCTGGTGTTCTTTGTCCTGTTGATGATCAGTGCCTTTACCGGGGAATCCGTAACGGTGGGGTAGGCTTCGACGAGCTTCTTGAGGATGAAGCGAGGGGGCGGACCCTGAATGAACCGCGCCCCGCATCAACAAGTTTCATTCGTTGTGTAGCAATCCGAATGCGCAAGCGTTTGGCGCGAGAGCACCGCCGCCAGCAACACGGGGATGCAGGCCGCAATCGCCAGCCCCCATGCCAGCCCATCGCAAAAGCGCGTCAACGTCGAGCCTGACCACGGCCATTTCCTGCTCGAGTTTGTAGGCTCGCTCGATGTGAGCTCGTCGATCTTGAGCTCCATAACCGCGCGGCTGCGCGAGTTGGACTCGACCACTCCGATCGGTGTTGCAGTGACGCCGATGAGCGTCACTGCAATAGACTCCACTGGATCTCCTGGCAGGACATAGGTCAACTTGCGAGTGCATTATCCGCTGTGGTCACAAATCAGCTGGCAACTGAGTAATCGGCCTAAAGCACGGGGTAAAATACGCCAAAGAGGAAGGAATGGAGGCTGAAATGGAAGAGTTCGAGTTCAAGGACGAGCAGCAGGAAGAGAGCGTGAAGACAACGCTGACGGAAACCGACCTTGAGCTTGACGATGCGGAAAAGAAGCCTCTCATGCAGGCCACCCGAGAAAAGGTGGAAGCCATTCCCGATATCGTTAAGGAGGGCGCAGCGAAAGCCGTCCAATTCGTCAAAGAACATAAGAAGGGGATTGCCTGGGCGGCTGCCATTGGGGCTGTCGCCTACGTTGCCAACAACTCGCATGAGAAAGATCAGCTGCTGGAAAAGAATACTCGGCTGACGGAAGAAAACGCTCAGCTGTCAGACGATCTCGTAATAGAGCGCGAGGTCTCAGACCGTTTGGCATCGCGAGTGGTGGAGCTCGAGAATCTCTGCGATGAGAAAGACGACTATTTCCGAGAGACGATTTCGGACGGACTGCGTCATGGAAGTTCCCTCGCCGGAAAGCACATGGCCGACCGAAGGCAATATCTCAATGAGGGGTAGGCCGGTTCTTGCTACGCGCCATTACGCCCAACGCCTAGCCTGCAACGCTGGGGCGGCGCACTCATTCCTGGCAGCAGCGCAGGAAAGACGTCTGCGCAGCCGTCAGGGGTGCTATTTGGTTCAGTTCCAAGCCTCATCCAGCCGTCAGCTAACCCGCCTGCCCCTCGCCGTCGTTGCGGCGTATCGCGCCCATCGTCTGCTTTGAGCCGCAGGCCGTGTCATTGCCGCCCACGATGGCCTTGTGGTTGTTGAATGTGGTCGGGCCCATGCGACCCTTGGGCGGTTCTCAGCCCGCATCTACCAGGATTCTGTCGAGCTCGTGCGAGCATCGAGCGTGCAGGGCATGCTCGAGAGCGTCGTCGTCCGTATGGACCACGCCGTGCAGGTTCGCCATGTCGGAAATCGAGGCAAGGCGCTGCAGGCGTAGAACCAGTAGTTCAAATCGATGTTGGCAAGCCTCGAGGTGTCATCGGCGATGGACACGCGCTTCATGCACTTCTATATGGCAACCTTAGCTCTCAGCTAATGAATTCAAGTTTAATCCTTCCTACGATGTGCTGTGTACCGGCGCGGTAGCCGGATCGTAGGAAGGATGCATAATGAAAAAGCTCGAAAACGAAGTGCTGCTGAGCCGTCGCGCTGCATTTGGCGCATTCGCCACCGTCGCCTTGGGGACTGCCGGTCTTCTTGCCGGTTGTGGTAGCGATAAGGCGACCGTCACCGAGGACGCTGGCGATGGCGACAAGAAGGAAGAGGCGAAGAAGGAAGAGCAGCCTACGACTGACCTGGCGGTTGGCACGACGGTGACCACAGCTGCCGGTCTTTCCGTCGTTGTCGATTCCGTCCAGCCCGGCCTTACAAATTATGACGGTTCGACCATGACGGGCATTCATGTCACGTACGTCAACAATGGCGATGAGGGCGCAGATTACAATATCTACGACTGGAAGGGCGAGGACGCCAACGGCGCCCAACAGAATCAGGGTTACTACAGCGAGGGCTCCGATGAGCTGCAGTCTGGTACCCTTTCCGCCGGTGGCTCCGTGGCGGGCAATATCTACTTTGATGGCGATATCAAGAAGGCACTGTATTTTGCCAACATGTTTGATAAGTCTGCCACTGCAAGCTGGGTGCTGGCCTAGCATGTCGCTACCGTTGCGCCGGATGGGAGGTGAAGTCGTATGCCCGATAAAAAGCTGACCGAGGAGTTGCTCAATGAGCTTCTCGATGCGCCGAACATCGATGGCTATATCAGGGAGCACGACTTTGCCGCCCCGTCGCTTTCGGATTACCTGAAGCAGCTACTGCAGGAAAAGGGCTTGGAGCGCTCGCGCGTGGTTCGTATGGCCGATCTCAATGAGACCTTTGGCTATCAGATCTTTACCGGTGCGCGTCATCCGAGTCGCAATAAGGTGCTGCAGATTGCCTTTGCTATGGCGCTGACGCTCAAAGAGACCAACCGTGCACTGACGGCTGCCGGGGTAAGCGTCCTTAGCTGCAAGGACCGCCGCGATGCGATTATCATCTTTTGCATCGATCGCGGGTGCAGCCTCCAAAAGGTCAACGAGGAGCTGTATCGCTTTGGCGAGGAGACGGTAAGTTAGCGGCTGATATCTGAGCCGGCGGAGCTGTCGAACAACGATGCAAACGAACGGGGCGCGGATGCGATGGGGTGTCTGCGCCCTGCGCTATGATGGAGGCTATGGATACTCAGGCCCCAACATATTCCAATGACGAGCTGACCGCAGCGCTTGCCGAGCACCTGGCGTCGCTCGATCGCGACGACAGCTATCGCGTGGAGCGTGTACTTAAGCGCTCGTCTGTTGAAACAACCGAGCTCGTGTACTTTGAAGGAACCGGCGGTGGTTCGCTCGGTCCCTTTGTCCGTAAACGTATCGATGCTTCGGCTCAAATCGGCGGGGCATACGAGCGTCTGTTTGCCGCTCAGCGGGCAGGCGGGCGTTTTGAGCACCTGCCCAGAATCGTCGATTGTCGTCGTTCGGGCGACGAGCTCAACGTGGTTATGGAATACATCGAAGGGGAGACATTCGGGGCACTGGTGGACCGTCTGGGAGCCGCTCCCGATTATGCGCGTGAATTGTATCCTGTCCTTTGCGACGCCGTGGGCGAGCTCCATGCCGGTTTTGCAATGGCGGGGGAGGCTTCGGCGCCGGTGATCCATCGCGACCTCAAGCCGTCGAATATCATCGTGACAGGTGCCAACTATACGCCTGATGACGGCCTGACGTTTTCATCGCTGGTGATTATCGACTTGGGGATCGCGCGCGTGTGGCGCGATGGCGCCGATGCCGATACTGTCAAGTTTGGGACACGGCCCTATGCGCCGCCCGAGCAGTATGGGTTTGGGCAGACGAGCGTGCGAAGCGACGTCTACGCGCTCGGTGCCCTGCTGTTCTTTTGTTTGACGGGAGTCGACCCTAAACCAGGGCTCGACATGCGCGAGCAATGCGAGGTGCGCGGCATTCCCACTCCACTTGCCGATGTCGTTTGCATGGCGATGGCGCTCGACCCGGCCAAGCGTTTTGCGAGTGCGGAAGCGTTGGGACGGGCGACGCGCGCGGCATACGATCTGAGTCGCCCCGTGCGGCCTCCTGCGCCTGCGCCTGTCCGTACTCCGGCCTCGGAGACGTTGTTGACGCCCCAAGGGCTCCAGAACCCCACAAGGCTTCCTAGGCCTGCCACCTCCGCTGCATGCGGTCTGCTCTCTCGCGTTCCGGAGTCCCTGGGGCGCATTTGGAATACGCTCGTCTGCTTCTCGCTGCTTGTGTTCTTTGCAGGAAGTCACTTTGCCGTCTTTCAACCCACGGGAGCAAACCAAAGCTACCCGACGTGGCTTCTCATAATCGAGTATTTTTTCTTTGTCGATGGCCTTATGGCGCTTATGCATTTTGCGGTGCTCGATAAGCGCCGTCTACGTCGGCGATTCGCACTGCTCGACAGCTATCGCGGCAAGAAACTCGCGAAACTCTGGCTCAAGGCATTGGGTGTGCTGCTCCTATGCATGATCGTCATAGTCGCGGTTGCCAATGCGACCGGCGTCGTCGATACCTCCGCTACCTAAAAGAAAAGGGCCCCATTGGGGCCCTTTGCAGTTGCACTTAGATGCGGTTCATCTGAGCGGCGACTTTGTTGTACCAGTCCTGCCACGTGGGCGGGCAGTACTTTTTGGCCGCAGCCGGGGTAAGGGTGGAGCCGTAGTTGGCGCCCAGATAGGCAACGTGAGCGAAGATGCCCTCGCTCCAGCTGCCAAAGCTGCGCCAACCGCCGCCACGTGCACTCCAGCCCCAGGCGTTGTAAGAATTGGCGCAATAAGCACCCTTGGTGCTCTCGATGCAGGCGATGGCGGGGGACCAACGGGGGTCGACACCGGTATTCCAAGCGGCGACGGCAAAGTTATAGCCCTGGCCTGCCATAGGGGAGCCGGCGAGGTAATTGTCGATGCGGCTCGTCCACTCATTAATGAACGAATCGTAATCGGAACTACCGGTGTTGGCGTTGTTCACCGTGGTGTCGATGGTGGTGTTGGTGTTGGTGGCCTGGCTGCTGGAATTGCTGCCGCTCACGCCCTCGCCCGAGAGCTTCTCGGCGGCAGCGGCCTTATCGGCCTCAAGCTTGGCAAGCTCGGCGGCATTTTCCTGCTCGGCTTTTGCCTGTGCCTCGCTGCGGAGCTGCTGGGCCTGCGCCAGCGCATCCTCGGCATTTTTCTGCTCTGCCTCAAGCTGAGACTTGGCCTGCTGGAGCTCGGCCTTGTTCTGCTCGAGTTCGGTTTGCATGTTATTGAGCTCTTCGATCTCGTCGACGCTCGAGCTTGTGATCTGGTTGGTGTATTTGCAGGTCGTGATGAACTCACCCAGGCTCTGTGCGTTGACCAGGAAGCTCACGATGGGGTTGGTGCCCTTCTGGTACTTGTACAGATCGCGCATGGCGGTGCATGCCTTTTCCTGCTGATCGGGAAGCTTCGCCTCGATCTTTTCGATACTTGCCTCGTTGGCGTCAATCTGCTTCTGCAGATCGCCGAGCTTGGTGCGGGCATCGTTGTAGGCGCTCGTGGCGGCTTCGATTTTCTGCTGGGCGGCGGCAAGCTGATCCTGCGTTGCCTGCGAGGCGGCATACGCCGCGACGGGGGAGAGCATCGGCGTGGCCGTCAACGCAACGGCGAGCGCGGCGCTCGTGATGATACGAGCCGGCTTCGACGCGATGAGCGCTGCGGTGCGATGGTTCGAATGATGCATCCAGTCCCTCTGCAATCAATCGTAGGTTATTGTTCCTCAGGTATTCTACTACTGCTTTCGACCTCAACTTGAACCTTAAAGGTTTTAAAGGGTCAAGTTGAACTTGAGACTTTGGCTTTGACCTGCAGTTATATCGAATTGTTGAGAAACCATAGAGTTCAACTTTAACGTTACGGGGGCCTGTTTGGGACGGGCTTTGGACTGTGAAAGCTATCTCAACGTTGGGGTTTGTGGCTATAAGGTCCCATTGCGGCGAGCTTGCTCTACTTCATTGAGCGCCTGGGCGGGGGTGAACGAACAGGTGCCGTCGCCGAGTTTGATTACCCTGATGTTGTCCCCGGCGTGGGCATCGGAGACGAGGCCAAACTGCTCGATGGCGGTATCGTGTCCGCCGGCGACGGGCGTCTTGCGCGCGCTGCGCCAACTCGCGTTTTGCGGCATCGAGGATGGGGTTATCGGTTGGAAGGTCCTGGAGCACGCGTGCGCCTTTCACTCGGGGGTATCAATATGCTGAACCCTACAACAACGGTGGGTTCATTGCCGTTTGTCATACGGCGGTGAGCGCGGCCTTCATGCTGGATAATTGCGTTGATTGTCATAGATACAGTGGAGCTTTAGGTGGAAACGGTCCGGCACGCTAAAATAAACGGGTTGCATAAAGACCGCCCGTCGTGGGCAGTTCTAGATAGGAAGTTTCCATGGCATTGCAGTTTACAGAGCGCGAGTTTATCCCCGTGCTGCTCGGTGGTGACATCAACGCCTATTCGGTGGCGCGCGCCTTTTACGAGGAGTATCAGGTCAAGAGCCTGGTCTTTGGCAAGTACCAGACCGGTCCTGCGTACCGCAGCCAGATTATCGACTACACGCCCAATGTGGATATCGACACCATGCCGGTCATGATCGAGACCATTAACGGTGTCGCGCAGGCCAATCCCGATAAGAAGATTATTCTCATGGGCTGCGGCGACAACTATGTCGCGCTTGCCGCACAGGCTCAGGATGCCGGCGAGCTTGCCTCAAACGTCATCGCGCCCTATGCGCCCTACAGCATGCTCGAACAGTGCCAGAAGAAGGAAATCTTCTACGAGCTGTGCGAGAAGCACGGTGTTCCCTATCCGCATACGTTTACCTTTACCATGGCCATGCTTAACGCCCGGGGCGAGGCTCCTGCCGAGGTGCTCGACCAGATTGATTTTCCCTTCCCGATGATCCTGAAGCCTTCCGACGGCATCATGTGGTGGGAGCACGAGTTCGAGGGCCAGAAGAAGGCCTACGAGATCGCCGATCGCGCCGAGCTGGAGCAGGTCATTCGCGATGTATACGCGAGTGGCTACACCGATGATCTGATCCTGCAGGATCGCGTGCCCGGCAACGACGAGTACATGCGCGTGCTTACCAGCTATTCCGACCGCAACGGCAAGGTGCGCATGATGTGCCTGGGCCACGTGCTGCTCGAGGAGCACCAGCCTCACGGTGTTGGCAACCACGCCTGCATCATCACCGAGCCCAATGACGAGCTCATGGGCGGCGTGCGCAAGTTGCTCGAGGACCTCAAGTTTACGGGCTTCTCCAACTTTGACGTCAAATACGACGAGCGCGACGGTTCGTTTAAGTTCTTCGACTTCAACACTCGCCAGGGCCGCAGTAACTACTATGTCACCAACAGTGGCTTTAACGTTGCCAAGTACGTAGTGGACGAGTATGTGTACAACCGCCCGTTTGAGCCCGAGTTTGTGACGGCGCAGAACGAGGCGCTGTGGATGGTTGTCCCCATGGGCGTGGTCGATAAATACGTCAAGGATCCCGAGCTGCGCGCTAAGGCGCATCGTCTGGCCAAGGAGGGTAAGGCCGCCGACCCCTCGTTTATGAAGGGTGATTTTGTCTTTAACCGCTGGCTGCGCATGTGGCACACCAAGCTGCGTCACTTTAAGCTGTTTAGGACGTATTACAAATAGGATGAACGTCGCGCCCGCCCGGTTTGTATCGGACGGGCGCGGGTATGATACGCGCAATGGTGTGAGCGTCACCAAGGAGGCGGCGATGGAAAAGCTGGGAGTTATCGGCGGTATGGGCGCCGAGGCCACGTCGTATTACTACGACCAGGTGGTGCGTCACACGGCGGCCGCCCGCGACCAGGAACATATTGACATGGTGGTGCTCTCTAAGTCGACCATGCCCGACCGTACGCTGGCCATTAAGACCGGCGACCATACCGAGCTGCTGGCGACCATGAAGGAATGCGCGCAGGCGCTCGAGACGCTGGGCTGCGCGCACATTGCCATTCCCTGCAACACGTCGCACTACTTTTACGATCAGATTCAGTCGTTTACCTCGGTCCCCATCATCCATATGCCGCGCGAGTCGGTGCGCTATGCGCTTGCCGGCGTGGTGATGGGGGAGTGTGAGTTCGACCCCAACTTGAGCATGCCGGCCGAGCCGGTACGCAAGATCGGCATCATGGGTACCGATGGCACCGTGGGTGCCGGCGTCTACGGTCGCGAGTGCGAGGCGGCGGGCGTCGAAGTCGTTTATCCCAGCGAGAAGCGCCAGGCCGATGTGATGTCGCTTATTTACGATGACGTGAAGGCAGGACGCGAGCCCGATATGGATAAGTTTGATCGTGTGATGTGGGAGTTTGCCCGCAGCGGCTGCGACCGCGTCATTCTGGCCTGCACGGAGCTTTCGGTGCTGCAAAAGTATCGCGAGATGCCCGAGATCACCCTCGACGCCATGGATGTGCTGGTGCGCGAATCCATCATCCGCAGCGGCGCCCCCTACCGCCTGTAGCCCTCGACCTGCCAAAAAGGGACAGGTTTATTTTGGTAGGTTTTATCTGGGAAAACAGTAAAGACCTCGGCTCGTTTGTGCGAGCCGAGGCCTTTTGCATTTGTCGGTTGCTGCCAGCGATTGCTAGAACAGGAAACCGATGGCGATAAGGGCGATGCTGACGATAAGTACGGCAATGTCCAAGCCTTTGATGGGGTAGCGCTTGTACGAGCTCGCACGCGTGCGCAGGTAGAAGCCGCGCTGCTCGGCGGCAAGCGCGGTGGCATCGGTCTTGCCCACGCTCGAGATCAATAGCGGCACGCACAACGGCAGCATGAGCTTGAGCTTCATGATGGGATTCTTGGTATCGTACTCGACGCCGCGTGCGGTCTGTGCCTCCATGATGGCGTTCATCTCTTGGCCAAACACCGGCACAAAGCGCAGCGCCGTGGTAAAGGTAAAGGCGTAGCGATACGGCACGTGCAGCACCTCCACGCAGGCATTGGCAAGGTCGTTGAGCTTGGTCACCATGAGCATCAGGATGAGTGGCGGCGCTACGCCCAACAGGCGCAGACAGGCCTTCGAGCCGGTGATGAGGCCTTCGTCGGTGACGAAGCCCCACACCACGTTGCCATCGCGCATAAAGGCCAGCTGCAGCGCTAACATGATGAGTGCGAGCGGAATCAGCAGCTTGAGCAGCGAGAACAGGCGGTCGACGACGCCGGCGTAGGCTCCCAGCGCGAGCGTGAGCGCCAGAAAGCCAAACAGCGCCACGTAGGTGTCGGACAAAAAGATGCCGATGATGATGGCAGCGGCGAGGCCCAGTTTGATGACGGGATTCAGACGATGCAGCAGCGTGTCGCCCGGCATATAGTCGATGACATTAACCACGGCGGACCATCTCCTCGGTAATGCGAACGATATCGGTGACCTCGCTCACCTGTGCAAAGGCGGGCGAGACGGAGGATGCCAGGCGACGTGAGAGTTCAATAACCTGGGGCGGTTCAACATAGGCGCGCTGCATGAGCTCGATGTTCGAGAACAGCTCGTGCGTGCGGCCGTGATCGAGGATGCGACCGTCGGCCATTACTACGATGCGCTCGGCAAAGTCAGAGACGACTTCCATGTCGTGGCAGACCATGATAACGGCGCAGCCGCGCTCGGCCATGGTGCGCACCGTTTCCATCACGGTCATGCACTCGCGGTAGTCCAAGCCGCTCGTGGGCTCGTCGAGCACCACGATTTTGGGCTCTACGACCACGACGGAGGCGAGCGCCACCATCTGGCGCTGACCGCGCGAGAGCGAGAAGGGCGCCTCGTCGGCCGGCAGGCCAAAGCGGTCGATGACGAGCTGGGCGCGACGCAGCGCCTCGGCACGGTCGATGCCGGCAAGCTCCAGGCCAAAGGCGACCTCGTCGAGCACGGTGTCCTTGCAAATCTGGCGGTCGGGGTTTTGGAAAAGGGTTGCGACTTCGCGTGCGATGCGGCTCGTGGGAACCGATGCCGTGTCCAAGCCCGTAACGCGCACGCTGCCCGATGCAGGCCTAAGCAAACCCGTGAGCAGCTTGGTGAGCGTGGTCTTGCCGGCTCCGTTTTGGCCGACAATGCCCACGAGCTCGCCGGGATAGAGCGTCAGGTTGAGGTCGTGGACGGCGGCGCCACCATGGGGGTAGGAAAACTCAACGTGGTCGAAGGCGAGCACGGGCTCGGCGTCTTTGGCGTGCGGGCGCAACGACGGTGCGTGCGGTGAGCCGGCGGGTGCCTGAACGTCGCTGCTTGCGTGTGCGGGGTCGACGATGCTCGTAATCAGGCGCTCGGCCTCATCAACATCCAAACAGGGAGTGCCGCTTGCCAAGCCATCGGCCTCGAGGCTGTTGAAGATGCGTGTGACGCGCGGGCAATCGACACCGATGGCGCGGAGCTTGTCGGTGTGCGCAAAGACCTCATGTGGCTCGCCTTGCAGCGCGATCTGGCCGTGATCGAGCACGAGCACGCGGTTGCAGTACTCCGAAAGCAGGGCGACCTTTTGCTCAACGACGACGATGGTGGTGCCGAGGTTACGGTTTGCCTCGCGCAGCGATTCGAAAACCAGCGTGGAGCTGGCGGGATCGAGCGCCGCGGTTGGCTCATCGAGCACGAGGGCGCGCGGGCGCATGGCGAGGATGGCAGCGATGGCCACCTTTTGCTTTTGGCCGCCCGAGAGGGTGGCTATCTCGCGGTCGCGCAGGTCGATAATGCCGACGGCCTTAAGCGTCTCGCTCACGCGCTGCTCGATCTGGTCATGCGGAACGCCAAAGTTCTCGAGGCCAAAGAGCATTTCGTCCTCAACGACCGAAGCGACCATCTGCGTGTCGATGTCTTGCAGCACGCTGCCGACGATCTGCGATATGTCGGTGAGCGAGACCTCGCAGGTGTCGTGCCCGTCAACGAACACGGAGCCAAAGAAGGTTCCGGTGTAGTGGTGGGGCACGGCGCCCGACAGGCAGGCGGTAAGTGTTGATTTGCCGGCACCCGAAGGCCCGATGATGCCGATGAAATCTTCCTTGTTCACGCTGAGCGAAACGTGGCTAAGCGCCTGCTCGGCCTGCGTGCCATAGGCGAACGAGACATCGTCGACGTTGATGATCGTTTCCATGGATACCTTTCATAGTCATTGGGGACGTTCTTACATGACTAGTCGTTTAAGGACGTCCCCAATAGCTCGTTGTTTGGGACAGTCTTTGCTGGTGAAGCACGGAGACGGCTTTACGAGGTGCCCCAGGTTGGCGCGAAAGAGGAGCGAAGCGTACTTGGGTACGCGAGCGACGAATGAACGCCAAGATGGGGTGGCTCGTAAAGCCGAGCGGGTTAGTTAAGCCTAAGGGCCTTCTGGATGGGCGGATAGAGCGCGCCGACCAGAATGGCGTTGAACACAGCGGTCATGGCGACGACGGGCAGCATAGCTGCGGCGAGTTCGCCCACTACGCCGAGCATGGCCATCTTGATGACCATGAAGATGACGCCCGAGACAAAGGTGGTCACGAACGTAGCGACGATGGCGACGGCAGGCTTAACTTGGCCATCCTTGGCGGCAGTGTTGACAATGACGGCCATAAGCATGGCGGCGATGCCCTCGGCGGCAAAATCGACAAACGGCGAGGTAGTGGTGATCTGGATTACGGCCGCCGAGATGAGACCGATGACGAGTGCCTGACCAATGTTAGGACGAACGACCAGGATGGTGAGGCAGAAGGCCGAGATGATGAACTCGGGGCTAATCATGCCGCCCGAGATACCCGAGATTGCCTTGCCGACGGTAAAGTTGAGGATGAAGCCGGCGGCAAGCAGGATGGCGAGCAGGACAAGGGCGCGAACATCGAGTTTGCCGCGGTCGGCGGTCTGGACGGTGCGGGGCTGGGCGCCGGCGGTGGTGTTCTGAGACATGGTGAAGGTCCTTTCAGAAAGGGGAGTATAAGAGAAAAGCGGAGGCGCGTGATGCGAATGCGATCGGGCTCGAGATAGAAAAAGGCCCCCGGTCGAAACCGGAGGCCTTCCAATCACCTAGAGCGCAAAAACAGGCATGAGGGACTCACCGTCGACCGATCGTATTCGCATCACGCCACCACCAGTTGTTGAGAGACGTCATCGTGTTCTTCATGTTGGTGGCTCCTTTCGTGATGCCATGGCGCGGTCGCGCCCAGTTGCTGTTGCGCTGCACTATAGCACAGCAAAGTGTTTGCGGGGAATCTTTTTTGAAAGATTTCAGCGGCGTTTCCCGCCGGTCGAATGGGCGGCTGGGCGGGCGGGCGACCTTGGCCATCCCGCCCGCGCCTTAAGGTGTGGGGTACTTAGGCCTTCTTGCGACGATAGAGTACGAAGCCACAGACACCGATGATGATGGCGCCAACACCCATGGCGGCCATGTTGTTGCCCTCGGACTTCTCCTCGGTGATTGGATGAATATCATACCAATGTGGATTTACTTCTTTCGGCGGTGAATCACGTTGATGGCGTAGCCCACGAGCAGGGCCAGAACGATGACGATAAAGCCAAGGATAGGGTTGTCTTTCACGGGGTTCTCCTATTTTCCGAGTGGTGAGAATTCGTCGACGATGAGGTCGAGGCATTGCGGAAGCGCGCGGGCGCCAAAGACACCGGAGTTGCTGGAGATGATCTCGCCATCGAACTGCATACCCAGCGACGGCGTGCAGGTAATCTTGGCTTCCTTGGTCTGGATAATCTTAAACTGCGGGCGGCCGAGCACCTTGCCGGCGGGGTCGAGCGCGGCGGTGATCACGGTTGGGAGCAGTTGCACGGTTTTTACGGGCTCGATGACTGCGATGTCGACCATGCCGTCGTTCATGCGGCAGTTGGGGAACAGGTTGATGTCGTTTTGGATGACTGAGGTATTGCCCGCCATGCAGCAGATGCCGTCGAGCTCCTCGACAATGCCGTCGTGTTCAATGGTAAAGTGCGCCACCGTGGGGTTGGGCGTGGCGAGCGCGGAGAGGAAGTAGGCGATCTCGCCAATGTCGTTTTTGGTGGGAGCGGCCTTCATCATGATCTCGGCGTCGAAGCCCGAGCCGGCGATGATGATAAAGCCGTGGCGCTTCTCGTTACCGTTCTCGTCGATCCAAAAGAGCTCACCCATGTCCACCTTGACCGTGCGGCCGGCGCGGCAAGCCTTGGCAAGCGCCGCCGCCTCGGGGGCATTACCGATGTTGTTAAAGAACAGGCAGGCTGTGCCGGAGGGGAAGATGAGCGTAGGGACACCGCACCCGCGCATCTGGTCGAGCACGTTGGAGACGGTGCCGTCGCCGCCCGAAACGACTACGCGGTCGAACTCACGAACGTCCGCTACCGCGTCCTCGGGCTCCATGCCATCGCCGATAAAGCGCATTACGACCTCGTCGCCGCCTTGTGCAAGAGCGTGCGTGAATGCGTAGATTTCATCGGAGCTGGGACCCGATGCCGGGTTGTGGATGATAAGGCAGCGCATACTTACGTTCCCGTTCTGTGACTAACCGAGTATAGTTGTAGGGCAATGCCGATATCCTACCCGTGTTTTTCGGGCCTAACCTTATTCGATGGGTTGATATGTACATTTCCACACATCAGGCTCTACTCGACTTTTGTCAGCGCGCTCGTGAGTTCGACGCGATTGCCGTCGATACCGAGTTTTTGCGCGAGCGCACGTTTCATCCGCGCCTGTGTTTGGTTCAGATTGCCACCCCTGCCGAGAGCGTCGCGGTCGATCCTTTGGTGATCGACGACTTATCGCCGCTGGCCGAGCTTATGGCCGACGAGAGCGTGGTCAAGGTCTTCCACGCCTGCTCGCAGGATATGGAGGTCATGCTCCACACCGTGGGCGCGCTGCCGCGACCGATTTTTGACACACAGGTCGCCGCCGCCTTTTTGGGCGAGCGCCAGCAGATTTCCTACGGCGCGCTCGTTCAGACGTTCTGCGGCGTATCGCTGCCCAAGACCGAGTCGCTGACCGATTGGTCGCGCCGCCCGCTGAGCGATAAGCAGATTGAGTACGCGATCGATGACGTCAAGTATCTGATCGTCGCCTATACCGAGATGATGAGCCGCCTGCGCGAGCTGGGCCGCGTGGACTGGGTGCTCGACGAGTTGCGCCCGCTGGCAGACGAGTCGCACTACCGCGCCGACCGGCATGAGGCATTCCGCAAGGTCAAGCGCATCAACTCGTGTAGCCGCCATCAGCTGGGCATTGCGCGCGAGCTTGCCGCCTGGCGCGAGGACCGCGCCGAGCGCCGCAACATCCCGCGCAAGTGGGTCATGTCCGACGATACGCTGCTGGCGCTCGTCAAGCGCAATCCCGTGCGTGTTGAGGAATTCCGCAGCATTCGCGGTACCGACCAGCTGGGGGAGCGCGACGTGGACGGCGCGCTTATGGCCATCAAGCGCGGTGCGAGCTGCCCGCACGATCGCCTGCCGCTCATGGTGCGCGGGCATCGCCAAATTTCGCCGGAGCTGGAAAGCGTGACGGATCTCATGTACGCGCTCATTCGCCTGGTCGCCGAGCGTTCGGGCGTGGCGACCTCGGTCATTGCCTCGCGCGATGACCTGGCCGACTATATTGAGCATCCCGAGCAGAGCCCTCTGCGCGAAGGTTGGCGCTTTGAGCTCGTGGGCTCGCGCCTGGACGATCTGCTCTCGGGCAACATGGGGTTGACGGTCAAAGATGGCAAAATTGAATTGCTATAAGGAAGTCTAGCCGCTTGAGTGGGTAGAATGCCTCCAACGTGTAACTCGATTCGGAGGAATTCGCATGCCCTATTACTATGGTTATGGCTTTGGCATCGACCCGCTGTACCTGCTGGTCGTCCTTGTTTGTACGGTGCTCGGTCTTGCCGCGCAGAGCTATATCAACTCGACGTATAAAACCTGGTCCAAGGTTCGCTCGGACGGCGACACGGGCGCTGCGGTTGCGCGCCGCATGCTCGACGCCAGCGGTTGCAATGCCGTGGGTATCAAGGGCGTCGCCGGTGAGCTCACCGACCATTACAACCCGCAGGATAACAACCTGTATCTCTCGGATGCCAACCGTTCGGGCGGATCGGTCGCAAGCGTTGCCGTCGCCTGCCACGAGGCGGGCCACGCCGCCCAGCGACAAAGCGGCTATGCCATGATGAAGGTGCGCACCGCTTTGGTCCCTGTCGTCAACTTTACTCAGAACACCTGGACCATCGTGCTGCTCATGGGCCTGTTCATGAACATCGCGGGTCTCACGACCCTCGCGCTGGTCTTCTTCTCGTTTAGCGTGCTGTTCCAGCTGGTTACGTTGCCGGTCGAGATCGATGCCAGCCGCCGCGCCGTGGCGTACATCGAGCAGTCGGGGATGAGCTCCAAGCAGGTCAACGGTGCCAAGAAGGTCCTGACGGCAGCCGCGCTTACCTATGTTGCCGCAGCGCTCACCTCGATCATTCAGCTGCTCTACCTGATGGCTCGCTACAACAGAAACTCCAACCGATAACAAATTGGCTTGACAGGCGCCGCGGGGATTTGTGTCCCCGCGGCGCTGTACTATGTGTTGGACTTGAATTTGCGCAGGGCTGGAGCCTTTGTGCACGATAACGAAAGGAGGCTGCGTGGCAGGCTGGAATCTAACCGGCAATGCTGTTTCCGCCGAGTTTGACGGCTCGGACGATCGGGAGCGCAAGGAACTCAGCGTGAGCCAGGCGGTGGAGATCGCCGCCGGTGCACTCGATGCTATTCCGCAGCTGAGTGTCTTGGGCGAGGTCACGGGCTTCCGTGGCCCCAATGCCCGAAGCGGCCACTGCTACTTCCAGATTAAGGACGATTCGGCCGCCGTTGACTGCATCATTTGGAAGGGCGCCTATCTCAAGCGCACGTTCGATCTGCGCGACGGCATGCAGGTGAGCTTTAAGGGTAGCTTCAATCTCTATAAGCCCACGGGCCGCATGAGTTTTGTCGCCCGCTCGTTTTCGCTGGCGGGGGAGGGTCTGCTGCGTCAACAAGTGGCGCAACTGGCCGAAAAGCTGAGCCGCGAGGGCCTGATGGACGAAGCGCGCAAGCGCCGCATCCCGGTGTTCTGCTCGCGTGTGGCGGTCGTCACCTCGCTTTCGGGTGCCGTAATCGATGACGTCAAGCGCACATTGCGTCGTCGCAACCCACTCGTCGAGCTCGTTTGCGTGGGTGCCAAGGTTCAAGGCGAGGGTGCGCCGGCAGAGCTCATTGAGGGTTTGCGTCGCGCCGCTTCCATTACGCCGGCGCCCGATTGCATTTTGCTGGTGCGCGGCGGCGGCTCCTTCGAGGACCTCATGACCTTCAATGACGAGGAGCTTGCCCGCGCGGTGGCGGCTTGTCCTGTGCCCGTGGTGACCGGCATTGGCCATGAGCCCGATACCTCGATCTGCGACATGGTGAGCGATCGCCGCGCCTCCACGCCCACGGCGGCGGCCGAATCGGTGGCGCCGGCTATGACGGAGTTGGCCGACGTGCTTGAGACGCGCCATCAGCGTCTGGGCGCCGCGATGGCTTCGATGATCGGGTCGGATCAGGTCGATCTGGAAATGCTCGACCAGCGCGGTCGTCGTGCCTGGGACACCTATACAGCTCGTCTGGGCGACGCGCTCGATGCGGCCGCGTGCCGCCCGTGCCTCAACGATCCAACATTTATGGTCGAGCGTCGCGAGTCCGAGCTTGCCCTGACTGCCGATCGTCTGTCCGGCGCTGTAACGCGTTCGGTTGGGGCCTTCCGCTCCAACTTTGAGCGTCTGCCCGAGCGCTTGATCGCAAGCACCTCGGGGCTCGATGGCAAGCGCCATGCGCTCACGCTTGCGAGCTCCCGTCTGGAGCATCAGGGGCGCACGATGTTCAGCAAGTCCGCGTCCGACCTGGGCCGAGCTGCTGCGTCGCTCGATGCCTTGTCGCCGCTCAAGGTGCTTGCCCGCGGTTACTCCATCGCGTACAGCGAGGACGGTGTGGCTACGAGCGCCAAGACCTTTAAGCCGGGCGACGCTATTCGCGTGCGCATGGCGGACGGCAACGTGGCAGCAACCGTCAACGCGGTCGAGTAGACCTCGTTTCACAGTGATAGACCCTTAGGAAAGGAAACAGATATGGCAGAGAAGACCCCGGTCGAGCAGCTTACGTACAAGCAGGCCTCGCAGGAGCTGGAGCTCATCATCCGCAGCCTGGAGTCGGGCGACATGGAGCTCGAGGAGTCGCTCGAGAGCTATACCCGCGGCGTCGAGCTCCTCAAGAGCCTGCGTACCCGCTTGTCCGATGCCGAGCAGAAGGTCTCGGTGCTCCTGAAGGACGTCGACGGCAACGACGTGCTCGCCGACGGCGAAGCCGCCAACACCGACGACAACCTTTCGTTCTAACCACCTCGCAGCCTACTTTGGGGTAGTCTTTTTGGGACGGGGCTTTTTTGACTACCTTTGCGCGACGGCTCGCCAGGTGCTTGCGCTTGCGAAAAAGTAGTCAAAAAAGCCCCGTCCCAAAAAGACTACCTTGGTCTGCGAGAAAGGAACCAACCATGTGTGATTGCATCTTCTGCAAAATTGCCAACCACGAGATCCCCTCAACCGTCGTTTACGAGGACGATCAGGTCATCGCGTTCGACGACCTCAATCCCCAGGCGCCGGTCCACACGCTCGTAATCCCCAAGAAGCACTACAGCGACATCGCCGACAACGTACCTGCCGAGACCATGGGCGCCATGGCCCACGCCATTCAGGAGGTCGCCAAGGCCAAGGGCCTGGAGGACGGCTTCCGCGTCATCTCCAACAAGGGCGTCAACGCCGGCCAGACCGTCATGCACTTCCACATGCACGTCCTCGGCGGCAAGAACCTGGGCGAGAACCTCATCTGAGGACGCTTCTTCCGTGGGATGAGGCGAAAGCTTAGGCACCGATAACTTATATATCAACGCAATAAACCCGAGCGCGAGGACGTTTGGGTTTATTATTGAAGCGTATGTAACCTGGCGGCGCCACACCGCCTGTTAGTAGGGAGACACATGAACGTTCTGGTCGTCAACGCGGGATCTTCGACCCTTAAGTATCAGGTCATCGATACCAAGTCCCACAAGGTGTCCGCAAAGGGCTCCTGCGAGCGCGTCTGCTTTACCGGCGGTACCTTCACCCACGCTGCCAACGGTTCCAAGAAGGTGACCGAGAACATCGAGTTCCCCGACCACAAGGTCGCCATCGAGGTCGTCCTGAAGGACCTCGAGGCCAACGGCGTCAAGATCGAGGGCATCGGCCACCGTATCGTTCAGGGCGGTTGGTACTTCGGCGATTCCTCCCTCGTCGACGAGGACGTCCTCGCCAAGATCCGCGAGGTCGCTCCGCTCGCCCCGCTGCACAACAACCCCGAGGCCAACGTTATCGAGTACTGCCTCGAGCAGTATCCCGACCTGCCCAACGTCACGGTCTACGACACTGCTTTCCACTTCAACATGCCCGAGGTCGCCAAGACCTACGCCCTGCCCAAGGACGTCTGCGACAAGCTGCACATCCGTAAGTACGGCGCCCACGGCACCAGCTACCGCTACATCTCCAAGAAGGTTGCCGAGATGACCAACGGCGAGGCTCGCAAGGTCGTCGTGTGCCACATCGGTTCCGGCGCTTCCCTGTGCGCCATCGAGGACGGTAAGTGCATGGACACCACCATGGGCTTGACGCCGCTCGACGGTGTCATGATGGGCACCCGCTGCGGCTCCATCGATCCGGCTACCGTGTGCTACCTGCAGCGCGAGGGTGGCTACACCTTCGACGAGGTCGACGAGATGATGAACAAGAAGTCCGGCCTTTTGGCTGTGACCGGCGGCAAGACCAACGACTGCCGCAACGTTGAGGAGCTCGCCGCTGCCGGCGACCCCGAGGCCCAGCTCGCCTTCGACATGTTTGTCTACAAGATTGCCGCCAAGGCTGCCGAGATGGCTACTTCCATGTGCGGCATGGACACGCTCGTCTTTACCGCTGGCATCGGTGAGCACGCTCCGGCCGTTCGTGCCGGCGTCGCCGACCGTCTGGCCTTTATGGGCGTTAAGATGGATCATGCCCGCAACGCCCTGCGTGGTGACGGCGCCTGGTGCCTGTCCGCCAAGGATTCCAAGGTCAAGATCTTCGTCATCCCCACGGACGAGGAGTTCATGATCGCTTCCGACGTCGAGCGCATCGTCAACGGCAAGTAATTGCAAGAGGGGAGGGGCTGGGCGACCGAGCGCCGTTCGGCCCCTCTTTTGCGCTCGTTGGGCGATATGCTGATAGCTATTTATCAAGATATGATAACTTCTTATTAACATTCGGTCGCCTTAAGGGGTCTGCGTCGACCGTATTGCACTGCAAAGGAGTCTCATGAACGTACTTGTTGTCAACGCCGGCAGCTCAAGCCTTAAATATCAGCTTTTGGATACCGATACCCGCGAGGTTTTCGCCAAGGGCAACTGCGAGCGTATCGGATCGGACATGGGCATCTTTGGCCACTCCGAGAGCGGTGGCGCCAAGCAGACCGAGGAGGTCCCTTTCCCCGATCATCGCTCTGCTATCGCTCGTGTGCTCGAGGAGCTTGAGAAGACCGACTTTACGATTGATGGCATTGGGCATCGTATCGTTCAGGGCGGCTGGCACTTCGATGATTCCGCAGTCGTCGACGACGAGGTCATGGCCAAGATTCTTGAGGTGGCACCGCTCGCCCCGCTGCACAATTACGGCGAGGCCGCGGCAATCGAATATTGCCGCGAGAAGTATCCGGAGCTGCCCAACGTGGCCGTCTTCGACACCTCGTTCCACATGACTATGCCCGAGGTCGCCTACACCTACGCGCTGCCCAAGGACGTGTGCGACAAGTACCACGTGCGCAAGTACGGTGCACACGGTACGAGCCACCGCTACGAGTGGATGATGGCCAAGGAGATCTTGGGCTCGCGCTGCCACCGTCTGCTTTCGTGCCATCTGGGCAACGGTGCTTCGCTCGCCGCCATCGAGGACGGCGTGTGCCGCGACACCACGATGGGCCTCACGCCGCTCGATGGCCTGATGATGGGCACCCGTTGTGGTTCCATCGACCCTGCTACCGTGTGCTACCTGCAGCGTGAGGGCGGCTACAGCTACCAGGAAGTCGATGACATGATGAACAAGCAGTCTGGTCTGCTTGCCATCTCGGGTATCTCCAACGACGCCCGCGACATCCGTACACGCGCCTCCGAGGGCGATGAGCGCTGCCTGCTCGCCTTCGACATGTTTGCCTACAAGGCCATGCAGCAGGCCGGTTCCATGATCGCATCCATGGCGGGCGTGGACACCATCACCTTTACCGCCGGCATCGGCGAGAACGACTGGTCGATCCGCAAGGCCTTCTGCGACTGCTTTGAGTGGCTGGGCGTGCGCATCGACAACAATAAGAACCGCGAGGCCGTGGGCAACGGCCCGCAGGTCATCAGCGCCGCCGGTTCCGCCGTCACGGTCATGGTCATCCCCACCGACGAGGAATACATGATCGCCCACGACGTCGAGCGTCTGACCGCGAACAACTAGCGTGCCGATTGCATGTAAACGAAAGGCCTCCGAAGCAACAGCTCCGGAGGCCTTTTTCTGGAGGGCGGACGGCGGAAACCCCATCCCATTTTGAACGCGGATTTTGGGACACACTTTCCGTTTGGGGCAGGTTGCGGAAAATACAACCCACAACAAAGCAAAATTCCGTCCCGCAGTTTCCCAAACAGCCCCCAAGTGGAAGTTACATCCCACAATCCACCTTCAAACCGGGACACACTTTCCGGCAGAATGGCCGCCGAGGCCCTATAAGCCTTTCAAATCCAAAGTGACCATATCCGCATCGTTTGACCCCCAGCAACGGCATCCAATCATTCAGATTCCCAGCCCCAACTCGTAGCCAAGCCGCCGTCCGCCCCAGATTCCCTGAATGCTACGTGGCGGTAGAAGGCCGTACGGGCTAACCCCTGAAAACAATCCGCAGACCAGAAACGCCCCCGTTCGTAGCTCCGGAGGAGCAGAACGGGGGCGTTTCATTGGTCGAGGACGTTTTCAGGGGTTAGCCCGTACGGCCTTCGGGCGAGTGCGTCCGCTACTCAGCCATCTGAGCCTGGACGGCGGTGATGGCTACGACACCCACGATGTCGTCGGCAGAGCAGCCGCGCGAAAGGTCGTTAACCGGCTTGGCGATGCCCTGCAGGATGGGGCCGTAGGCGTCGGCGCCGGCGAAGCGCTGGACCAGCTTATAGCCGATGTTGCCGGCCTCGAGGTCGGGGAACACGAGCACGTTGGCCTTGCCGGCAACGGAGGAGCCGGGAGCCTTGAGCTGGGCGACGGTGGGGACGATGGCGGCGTCGAGCTGCAGGTCGCCATCGATGGCGAGCTCGGGAGCCTTCTCCTTGCAGAACTTCACAGCCTCCTGGACCTTCTTGGCGACCTCGCCGCCGGCGGAACCCATGGTGGAGTAGGAGAGCATGGCCACGTGCGGCTCAACGTTGCCCATGAAGGTGGACCAAGAGTGAGCGGAGGCGATGGCGATCTCGGAGAGCTCATCGGAGGACGGGTTGATGTTGAGGCCGCAGTCGGCGAAGATCAGCGTGCCGTCGGTGCCGAACTGCGGGGTGTCGGTGCACATCACAAAGAAGGCCGAGACCAGCTTGGTGCCCGGGGCGGTCTTGAGGATCTGCAGCGCGGGACGCAGGGTGTCGGCGGTGGAGTGGCAGGCGCCGGAGACCAGGCCATCGGCATCGCCCATCTTGACCATCATGGTGCCAAAGTAGGTGGCGTCCATCAACTGGGCGCGAGCCTGCTCGATGGTAACGCCCTTCTTGGCGCGGAGCTCGGCAAACTTCTGCGCGTACTCCTCGTGCTTCTCGGCATTGCGCGGGTCGATGACGGTAGCGCCGGGAACGTCGATCTCGTCGGGGTTGCCCAAGATGACGATCTTTGCCAAGCCCTCCTCGATGATCTTGGTAGCTGCGATGATGGTGCGCGGATCTTCGCCCTCGGGCAGGACGATCGTCTTAAGGTCGGCCTTGGCGGCAGACTTCATACGGTTTAGGAAATCGCTCATGTTACTCCTTACAAGCGTTTCGCTAAGCTCCAGGCACCCGGCTGTCCACGAATAAACCCGCTGCTAGCGGGTTTACCTTTCAAATATGTACGCCGGGGTGCTTGAGCTTTCCTTGTGTGGCAAGCTCATTATAGGACGCATTAGCGCTATAATCGCTCTGATAAATATGTCTCGAAGAATGTTCGAGAAAAGCCCAGCTAACGAGCCCGTGGCTTTTGACAAGGAGTATCGATGCAGATTACCTCAGGCCTGCCTGAAGGCTTTAACGCCGGCGCATACGACATGATTGTCGTCGGTGCCGGGTATGCCGGTGCCGTTTGTGCCCGCCGTCTTGCCGAGACCATCGGCTATCGCGTTGCCGTTTTGGAGCGCCGTGGCCACATTGCGGGCAATGCTTACGACTGCTTTGATGAGGCCGGGATCCTGGTCCACGAGTATGGTCCGCACATTTACCATACCTTTAACGAGCGCGTCCACAATTTTCTGTCGCGCTTTACCAAGTGGACGGACTACCAGCACAAGGTGCTCGCCAACATCAACGGCACCCTTATGCCCGTGCCCTTTAACCACGCGAGCCTCAAGCTCGCCTTTGGCGATGAGCGCGGCGAGGAGCTGTATCAGAAGCTCGTGGAGACCTTTGGCAAGGACGTCAAGGTGCCCATCATGGAGCTGCGCAAGAAGAACGACCCGGATCTTGCCGAGGTCGCCGATTACGTCTACGAGAACGTCTTTTTGCATTACACCATGAAGCAGTGGGGCCAGACGCCCGACCAGATCGATCCCTCGATCACCGGCCGCGTTCCCGTCTTTGTGGGCGACGATGACCGCTATTTCCCGCAGGCTCCCTTCCAGGGCATGCCGCAGGACGGCTATACCGCGTTGTTCGAGCATATGCTCGACCACGATCTGATTGATGTGTTCTGCGACGTGGATGCCCGCGACCTCTTTGAGATTGACGAGACCACCGTCAAGATCGACGGCAAGGTCTATGGCGGCGAGATCGTCTACACCGGTCCGCTCGACGAGCTGTTCAACCTCGACTTGGGCGCTCTGCCGTACCGTACGCTCGACATGAAGTTCGAGACGCTCGATATGGACCAGTTCCAGCCCGTGGGCACCGTCAATTACACCACGAGCGAGGATTACACGCGTATCACCGAGTTCAAGAACATGACTGGTCAGGTCCTGCCCGGCAAGACCACCATCATGAAGGAGTATTCCAAGGCCTATACGCCCGGCTCGGGCGAGACGCCCTATTACGCCATTCTGGAGCCCGAGAACCGCGAGCTCTATGAGCGCTATCTTGAGCGCGTCCAGAACCTGACGAACTTCCACCCGGTGGGTCGCCTGGCCGAGTATCGTTACTACGATATGGATGCCGTGACCAACTCTGCCCTCGATCTTTCGGATGAGATTATCGCCTGCCATGCATAAAGTCATATCATTCGGTATTCCCTCGTATAACGCCGCCAAGGACATGGACCATTGCATCACCTCCATTCTGGAGGGGAGCAATTACGCCACCGATATCGAGATCATCATCGTCGATGACGGTTCCAAGGACGAGACGGCAGCTAAGGCCGATGAGTGGGAGGCGCGTTACCCCGGTATCATCCGCGCGGTGCATCAGGAGAACGGCGGTCACGGCATGGCCGTCCTCTCGGGCCTGCGCGAGGCGCAGGGCACCTACTACAAGGTCGTCGACTCGGATGACTGGCTCGACGGTGCGGCGCTTTCGACCATGCTTTCGATTCTGCGTGGCTTTGAGGAGCGCGACCAGCGCGTCGATCTGTTTATCTCGAACTATGTGTACGAGAAGGTTTACGAGGGTACGCATACCGCTATTGGTTACAAGTTTGCCCTGCCGCGCAAAAAGATCTTTACCTGGGACCAGATTGGCCATTTCCGCCCGGACCAGAATTTGCTCATGCACAGCCTGTGTTATCGCACGGATGTGCTGCGCGCGTCCAATCTGCCTATGCCGTCGCACACGTTCTATGTCGACAATATCTACGCCTATGTGCCGCTGCCGCGCTGTAAGACCATGTACTACGCCGACATCGACCTCTATCGTTACTTTATCGGTCGCGAGGGCCAGAGCGTCAACGAGGCCACGATGGTCAAACGTCTGGACCAGCAGTTTCGCGTGACGCGCATTATGATGGAGGCGTTCCATTTGTACAGCGATGTCGAGTCGTCGCGTCTGCGCGCGTACATGATGGGCTATTTCACCATGATGATGGCAATTTGTTCGGTGCTAACCAAGCTTTCCGATGAGGATTGCGCCGACGAGCGCTTGACGACATTGTGGAGTGATTTGAAGGCCTACGACGAGCGTATGTATCGTCGTGCACGCTACGGTGTGGTCGGCTTCTTTACCAACCTGCACGGGCGGGCTGGAGACAAAACCACACTCGGCCTATACCGTCTTGCCTCAAAGATCTTCAAATTCAACTAGTGCATAAACGCTCGGGTAACGGGGACCCCTGGTCCTTAACTTGCTACTTCGAACAGTCCTGCGCAAGACGGAGGCGCCACTGGCGCCTCCTTTGCGTGCGGAACTCGTATCAAGTTAAGGACCAGGGGCCCTCTGCTATGTCCCGCTTTATGTCAGCAAGCTGAATTTGAAGATCTTCGACGCGCGGTACACAGGGGCCTGGGCTGAAAAGGTCTTAGTTGGTAGTCGGTCGGAGGCGGGCGGGCGTTACGTTTGTCGCGAGTTCCGCATGCAAAGAAGGCCACTTAATGTGGCCTTCGTCTTGCATAGGACTGTAGAGCAGCAAACGTAACGCCCGCCCGCCTCCGACCGACGGTCGAGTGGATTACTTCGCGATGCCGGGGATGCCGTGGGATGTTTTGGCGGTTTTGGCTCCGTTTACGATGGCGGTTTCCAGGGCCCTTACGGCGAGCATGCCCAGCAGGTCTAGGGGAACGGCGGCGCTTGCCTGGCTGCCCAGCTTGCCGCTGGCAAGGGTGTAGATGGTGTCACCGTCGTTGGTGGTGTGTGTGGGGCGGATGGCGTGTGCATAGGCGTCTGCGGCCATCTGGGAGACCTTGGTGGCCTGGGCCTTAGTGAGCTCCACGTTGGTGACGATGCAGCTGATGGTGGTGTTGGTGCGGTCGAGTGGCATTTTCATAGAGCCGGCGGCGGCAAGGGCGGCGTGCTCCATGTCGACGATCTGGTCGCTATCGGCTGCGGCGCGCATGCCGGCCACCCACTCGCCGGTGGTCGGGTCGACCACGTTGCCACAGGCGTTGACCGAGACCACGGCGCCCACCTTGACGGTGCCGAGTGCCACGGCAGCAGCTCCAAGGCCAGCCTTCATGCAGGTGGCGGGCCCCATGAGCTTGCCTACGGTGGCGCCGGTGCCGGCACCTACATTACCCTGCTCGAGTGTGGTGGGGGTATGGTCGAGCGCCTCGCGCACGGCGGCGATACCGGCCTCAATGTCGGGACGCACGGTGGGATCGCCAAAGGCGAGGTCGAAGATGCAGCTGGAACACACGATGGGCACCTGCGTGGGGCCGACGGGCAGGCCGATGCCGCGGCTCTCGAGTTCGCGGGCCACGCCGCTTGCCGCTTCGAGACCAAAGGCCGAGCCGCCCGAAAGGCAGACGGCGTGGACCTTATCGACGGTGTTCTCGGGACGCAGCAGATCGGTCTCGCGCGAAGCGGGAGCGCCACCACGTACGTCAACGCCGCCGGTGGCACCCTCGGGCGCCACGATTACGGTGCAGCCGGTGCCGGCCTCTTCGTCTGTATAGTTGCCAAAGCAAAAGCCATCGACATCGCAAACGTCAATGGCTTCGAACAGTGTGTCCATGTTTTCTCCTATCGGTTTTCCGCCGGGCCTTATGCTCGGTCGGGATCCGTACGGTACGGCAAAATTGTAGGCGCCGGGGGATACCCAGCGCCAGATGCAATTACGAGAGTTTTTGAATCGCGCGTGTGACGCGAGCGATGGGTAAGCCCACCACGTTGTAGAAGTCGCCCGAAATGTCATGCACGAGCATGCGGCCGCCTGTGCCCTGGATACCGTAGGCTCCGGCCTTGTCCATGGGTTCGCCGGAGGCAACATAGTGCCCGATCTGCTCCTCGGTAAGCTCATAGAACGTCACGTCGGTCACATCGACAAACGACAGACTTTCGGCGGCATGCGGAGCTGCAGCGTCGCCGGCTTTAACGATGCAGACGCCGGTTGCCACCTGGTGTGTGCGGCCCGAAAGCTCGCGGAGCATGGTGCGTGCCTCGTCTTCGTCTGCCGGCTTGCCCAAAATTTGCCCGTCAAAGGTGACAATGGTATCGGCTGCGACAGTCAGTTCGTTGGGTTCGGCGTGCTCTGAGGCAACGGCAGCGGCTTTGGCGCGTGCCAAACGTTCGACAAGCGTAAGCGGAGCTTCGCCATCAAAAGGTGTTTCGTCGATATCTGCGGGAATTACGCGAACGTCATAGCCCGCCTCGCGCATCAGCTCTATGCGGCGCGGCGATTGCGAAGCCAAAATCATAGCTGGATGCCCTCGGCAACCTTCTCGACGGCCTTGTCGCCGGCGAGTGTGCGCAGCAGCTCCAAGGCAAAGGGAAGTGACTGTGCCATGCCGCTGGCAGTGATGATGTTGCCGTCTTGCGTGACCTTCTCACCGGTATAAGCACCCTCGGGGAAGCTCTTCTCAAAGCCGGGGAAGCACGTGGCTCGGCGTCCCTCGAGCAGACCAAGCTCGCCCAGGATAAACGGGGCGGCGCAGATGGCGGCAACGTGCTTGGTTGCGGCGAACTCGCAGACTACATCGCAGACACGCTGGTCGGCGCGCAAGTTGGTGGCTCCGGGCAGGCCGCCGGGCAGCACGATGCAGTCGTACTCCTCAAAGTTGATTTCGTCAAAGAGCGCATCGCAGGTCACGGGAATCTGCAGCGAGCTCACGACCTCGCGTGTGGGCATGATCGAGACGAGCGTGGCGCGCACGCCGCCGCGACGCATGACATCGACCATGGTTAGGCATTCAATAGTTTCAAAACCATCGGCGGCGAGAACGGCAACGCTGGGCATGAGAGTTCCTTTCGTAAGGCGGATACAATTAGCCGTCTTATACCCCGAAGACCTATGCTTGCCACGCTCGATTTCCCAATGTTTAAAAGGGGACGGGGATTAAATAATCATTCGGAACAAATTTATTTTTATCCCCGTCCCAGAAAAATCATCGGGTGTGGTCTTGGGCAAACAGTCTAGTTGCGCTTGAGATGGGCGACGGTTTCGCAGTGGAAGGTTTGCGGGAACAGGTCGACCGGCGTGATCTTGACGGGGGAGAAGGTGCCTTCCTCGACAAAGCGCTTAAGATCGCGTGCCAAAGTCGCCGGATCACAGCTCACGTAGGCCACGTCGCGGGCGCTCGTGCTGGCGATGAGGTCGATTGCCTCGGGTGCCAGACCTGCACGCGGCGGGTCGACCACCAGGACATCGGCATCCTGATCGGGGAACTCGCGCACGGCATCGCCGCCGATGACATCGACGTTATCGAGCTTGTTGATCTCGAGGTTGCGGCGCAGGTCGCGCACGGCCGGGCCGTAGGCCTCGACGGCGGCAACAAAATCACAGCGGCGGGCGAGCGGTAGGGTAAAGGTGCCGGCGCCGCAGTACAGGTCCATGGCAAGCTCGTCTTCTTGCGGGTCGAGCGCCTCCATGACAAGCTCGATCAAAATCTCGGCGCCCTTGGTGTTGACCTGGAAAAACGATGGGGCCGAAAGGCGCATCTGGCCGTCGGCGATGTTCTCGGTCCAGGAGCCCTCGCCGGCGAGCATCTCCACCTTGGAGACGCGGCGGGCCTTCTTCTCGCCCTTGCTCATGACGCGCACTACGCTCGTGGGGCGAGCGGCGTCTGCCAACACGCGCGAGACCTGCGAGCGCGGGAAGGAGCCCGTGGGCGTCCAAAGTGCGACCTCGAGTGCCTTGGTGCGACGCGAAGCGCGAATGCCCACGCGCTCCAGACCCAGATCGTGACTGCCGCTCAGATAGTTGAGCGCGCCGACGACCGATTTGAGCGCCTTGGGAAAACGCTTATCGAACAGCGGGCACGAATCTACGGTGACGATCTTGCTGGGATCGACGCCGTGCATGCCAAGGCGAACGCGGCCGTTAACGAGGGTGGGCTCCAGCTCAATCTTGTTGCGGTAGCCCCAGTCGTCCTTGGTGTGGCGGATGGGCTGGACAAGATCGTTGACCTGCTCGGGGGCGAACTTGCCAATGCGCTCGAGCGTGGAGCGCAGGTTTTGCTCTTTGGCGGCAAGCTGCGCGGTGCGCGAGAGATTGCCCCACGAACAACCGCCGCAGACGCCCACGAAGGGGCAGGGGGGCTGAATGCGATCGGGGCCCGGCTCCAGAATCTCGGTCGTGCGGGCGCGCATAAACGACTTGCCGTCCTGCACGATCTCGGCCTCGACGGTGTCGCCTGCCACGGCGCCCTGCACAAAGACGGCCTTGCCGTTGTCGGCGTGCGCCAGTCCGTCGGCGCCGTAGGTCATCGATTCTATGGTGAGCTTCATGTTCCTGCCTGTCATTCGCGGTATTGTTCGCAACCATGGTAGCAGGGAAAAGCGCCCCGTATTTGGGGTATTCCTCAAATACGGGGCGCTTCTACAAACGTCTATTTCGTCTTGCCGGTAATGAGCGTCTTAAGGCCTAGGCCGATCAGGCCCAGTCCCATGCGCACGCGACCGGGGCGATGGCGCTCGATGGTCTTGGTCTTGCCAGCGGGCTTCTCGCGGCGGGCGCCCTTCTCGGACGCGGGGTTGGCCGTCTGCGGTTGGGGCCGAGGAGCAGGCTCGGACTCAGGCTCTATGACGGTTGCCTGAACCTTCTGGACCTCGGGTGCGGCCGGCTGCGGTTCGAGCTCAGGCTTGGATGCGAGCGTAGGTTCTGCCTTGGCGACGGCCTCGGCGTTGCGATAGGCACGCTCCAGCAGAGCTTCCTGCGAGTTGAAGGGCTTCTCGCCTTCTTTGCGCTCCACGGGAATCCAGGTGCCGTCACTCGTCAGACTGCGTGCCTTCACGTTGTCGCGCAGCTGCATGCCCATGTACTCGTGCACCTGGGCGCGGCAGGTGGGGTCGAGCACGGGGAAGGCGATCTCCACGCGGTGCTCGGTGTTGCGCGTCATCATGTCTGCCGAGCTCAGGTAGATCATATCCGAGTCCACGCCAAAGGCATAGACGCGCGCATGCTCCAAAAAGCGTCCGACGATGGAGCGCACGTGCACGTTCTCGGTCTTGCCCGGAACACCGGGCTTGAGGCACGAGATACCGCGGATGATCATGTCCACGCGCACACCGGCACACGATGCCTCGGCGATCTTGTCGATGACCTCGCGGTCGGTAAGCGAGTTGAGCTTAAAGAACACGCGGGCGGGCTCGCCGACAAGGGCACGCTGAATCTCGCGGTCCAGGCCGCGCATGATGAGCGGCTTGAGGCCCACGGGCGCCACGCCCAGGAAGCGGTAGTCGCCGCGCAGGTTGCCCAGCGACAGGTTGCGGAAGAACAGGTTAGCGTCCTCGCCGATGCCGGGATGCGCGGTCATGAGCATAAAGTCGCTGTAGAGCTTGGCCGTCTTCTCGTTAAAGTTGCCGGTACCCAAAAGCGTCAGACGGGTAAGCGCCATGCCCTCGCGATAGGTGAGCTGGCAGATCTTGGAATGGCATTTAAAGCCCTCGGAGCCGTAGATAACGGTGCAGCCGGCCTCTTCCAGCCGCTCGGCCCATTCGATGTTGTTTTGCTCGTCAAAGCGGGCGCGGAGCTCCATGAGCACTGTAACCTCTTTGCCGTTTTCGGCAGCATCGATGAGCGACTCGCACAGGCGGCTTTGTTTGGCCACGCGGTAGAGCGTGATGCGAAGCGAGATGCACTCGGGGTCGTAGGCTGCTTCGTGCACCAGGTCCAAGAACGGGTTCATGGTCTCGTAAGGGTAAAAGAGCAGCTTGTCGTGCTGCAGCACCTGGTCGCGGATGGAGCGGGTCATATCGATGGTGGGGTTGGGCTGCGGCCTAAACGGCGTAAAGAGCAACTCGTTGCGTAGATGCTCGGGTATTTTGCCCTCGATGCCAAAGACATAGCCCAGGTTGAGCGGGATATCGCAGGTAAAAACCGAGCGGCGCGAAAGCTCGAGCGCTTTGCGGATGGTCTTGAGCGTTGGCTTTTCGAGCGAGCCCGATACGGCGAGCACCACCGGCTGCAGGCGCAGGCGCTTCTTGAGGATGCGCTTCATGTGCTGGCGGTAATCCTCTTCCTCCTCGACGCCCTCGCCGTCCGGATCGATGTCGGCGTTGCGGGTGACGCGGATGAGCGCGCGGTCGAGCGGCTTATAGGAGCCGAAGCAGCTGTCCAGGCAGGCGAGGATGACGTCCTCGAGCAGAATGTAGGAGTAGGTGCCGGTGGGCGAGGGGATTTCGACCACGCGGTTCATCGAGGCGGGAATCTCGATAAGGCCCAGCAGGCTCTCCTCGTCGGTGATGCCGTCCAGGCCACAAGCCAGATAGAGCGCGCCGTTGCGCAGGTTGGGGAAGGGATGGCGCGGGTCGATGACCAGCGGCGAGATGACCGGTGATACGTAGGCCTGGAAGTAGCGGGTTACAAAGGTATGTTCCTCGGGCGTAAGCGAATCGATGCGGGCGCGGTGAACGCCCAGAGTGTCGAGCTTGTCCTCGATGCTCTTAAAGATCGACTCCCAGCGGGTAAGGAGCCCGGGCAGCTCTGCCATGACAGCATCGACCTGTTCGGAGGCGGTCATATTGCTCTTGTTGTCGACGGGCTGTTTTTTGAGCTCCGCCAGATCGGACAAGCCGCCCACGCGCACCATGAGAAACTCGTCGAGGTTTGACTCGAAAATCGAGACGAACTTAAGGCGCTCGAACAGTGGCACAGACTCATCGAAGGCTTCGTCGAGTACGCGGTTATCAAAGCGCAGCCAGCTAAGCTCTCGATTTTGCGTATACGAGAAATCGCGCGGTATCTTGCGCAGCTTGGCGGCGTTCTGCTTCTTTTCGATTTTGCTCGGCATATGCATCTGTCCGTTCAGTCCCCAAAGGGACGGTAGCCTAACACTGTTTGCTATTGTCTCAATTTAGTCGACCTATGGCACGGACGTATCGCGCGAACGGTATCTTTACCTACTTATTACGCTGACGATCCGAAGCACTAACGTCCGGTGCTTTGAACAAGCGATCTATATCCTCACTCAACTGGTGAGAATGTATGAATAAGAATGATAGCAAGCTGAATATAATCGAATTTAGGTCGAATCGAGGACAAGCGTCATTTATATGCAGAAAACCGTTTTCGCTATGCAATTTTGAATCATGGATAACTTTGAGTGTTCAATCTTGATTTCCTAGAAAAATAACGTTTACCTAGGAAAATCTGCTTTACGAAACTGAAGTGCATCATGGGAAATCAAATGCGATATACCGTTCATCGTACTTTGTTGACCGTTCGGGGGCGAGGTGGAATTGCGGGTGGTAATTGGATATAACTAGAGCTGTCAGCAAGCAGCGCTCCATACGGAGGGGCGCTGATACATTCGGCCAGTAAGGCCCGAAAGAAAGGTAGGAGGCCATGACGAAAGGTCTGCACGTGCCTTCCGAGATCGGCAAGCTCAGGAAGGTCTGCCTGCACCGTCCCGGCGACGAGCTCCTCAACCTGCCGCCCGACGAGCTCGAGCGGCTCCTGTTCGACGACGTCCCGTTCCTGGAGGTCGCGCAGCAGGAGCACGACACCTTCGCCCAGATCCTGAGGGACCAGGGCGTCGAGGTGCTCTACCTCGAGAACCTCGTCGCCGAGGTGTTCGACCAGGTCCCCGGCGCCCGCGCCGAGTTCACCGACCAGTACATCGCCGAGGCCGGCATCCGCGGGAAGCACATGCCGCAGATCGTCCGCGAGAAGCTGGACTCCATCGAGGACAACCTCGAGTTCGTCAAGAAGACCATGGCCGGCATGACCAAGGCCGAGATCGAGATGCCCCTCACGGCCTCCACGACCCTCGACTCCCTGGTCAACTCCGAGTCCGAGTCCGACCTGATCATCGACCCGATGCCCAACCTCTACTTCACCCGCGACCCGTTCGCGGTCGTCGGCGAGGGCGTCAACCTCAACCGCATGTACTCGGTCACCCGCAACCGCGAGACCCTGTACGGCAAGTACGTCTTCAAGTACCACCCCGACTACAAGGACGTCTCCCTGTACTTCCGCCGCGACTGCCAGTTCCACACCGAGGGCGGCGACGTGCTGAACATCAACGAGAAGACCCTCGCCGTCGGCATCTCCCAGCGCACCCAGGCCGCCGCTATCGACGTCATGGCCCAGAACATCTTCTGGAACTCCGACTCCAAGGTCGAGCGCATCCTGGCCTTCGACATCCCGGTCTCGCGCGCCTTCATGCACCTCGACACGGTCTTCACCCAGATCGACGTCGATAAGTTCACGATCCACCCCGCCATCATGGGCACCCTGCGCGTCTACGAGCTGACCGCCGGCAAGAACCCGGGCGACGTGAACATCCGCCTGATCGAGGACACCCTCGAGCACGTCCTGGAGGACGCCACCGGCGTCGACCAGGTCAAGCTGATCCCCTGCGGCGGCGGCGACCCGATCGCGGCCTCCCGCGAGCAGTGGAACGACGGCTCCAACACCCTGTGCGTCGAGCCCGGCAAGATCTGCGTCTACGCCCGCAACACCGTCACCAACGACGTGCTGTACAAGGAGGGCCTGGACCTTCTCGTCGTGCCCTCCGCCGAGCTCTCCCGCGGCCGTGGCGGCCCGCGCTGCATGAGCATGCCCTTCTGGCGCGAGGACCTCTAAGGTTTTCAAAGACCCGTACAGGTCTTAAAGCAAACGTCTAACTGCCATTAGATGTCTCCCATTGGGGCGGTGCGGATCTTTCGCACCGCCCCATTCTTGTTTAATGAAGCTAATTCAACAACAGATAAGGTGGCCATTATGTCTAAAGACAGTCGTGTCGATAACCCCAACGGTGTCGGCTTTTTCGGCCTTGTCGGCATGGTCGTTTCCTCCTGCATCGGCACGGGCGTCTTCGCCCTTACCGGTCAGCTCGCTAACGTCGCCTCTCCTGGTGCTGCGCTCATCGCTTGGGTCGTTTGCGGCCTGGGCTTTTTGATGCTGGCGCTCTCGCTCGCCAACGTGGGTTCCAAGCGCCCCGATCTTGACGGCGCCTGCGCGTACGCGGAGGAGGGCTTCGGTCCTTTCCACGGATTTATCTCCGGCTGGGGCTATTGGCTTTCCGCCTGGCTCGGCAATGTCGGCTTTGGCACCATGATCGCCCAGGTCCTGGGTTCCGATTATTGCCTGGGCACGATCATGCCGGGCGTGTTCTCGGATCCCGTGACCGGAAACCCCGCTGTCGTCGGCGTCGTTGTCGTGTCGCTGGTCCTGTGGGGTATTACGTTCTTGGTCATTCGCGGCGTCGAGAGCGCTGCGGCCTTCAACGCGATCGTCATGGTCATTAAGATTGCCTCCATCCTGCTGTTCATCGTGTTTTCCTGCTTCGCCTTTAATGCCGGTGTGTTTACCGCCGACTTCTGGGGCACCGCCGCGCGCAATGCCACGATCATCGCCGCCAACTGCGTTGAACTCGGAAGCGTTGCCAACCAGGTCACGCAGTGCATTCTGATCATGATGTGGGTCTTCATCGGCGTCGAGGGCGCTTCGGTCATGTCCGGTCGCGCTAAGCGCAAGAGTGAAGTCGGCTCCGCCACTATCATCGGCTTGATCGTGCTGCTCACCCTCTACATCGGCGCTTCCGTCATTCCGTACGGCGTTGTTGACTATGCCGATCTGGTTGCGGCTCCCAAGCCTGCCACCATTTCCGTGTTCGAGCAGCTTGCTCCCGGCTGGGGCGGCGCCTTCATCTCCTGGGCCATCATCATCTCGGTGTGCGGCTCCTGGCTCTCCTTTACCATGCTTCCTGCCGAGGTCTCCTCGATGATGGCCGACCACGGTCTGCTTCCCAAGTCCTGGGGCGAGGTCAACGCCAAGGGCGCGCCGCAGATGGCCTTGATTATCGTCGGTGCCCTGACGGAGGCGTTCATCATCATCGCCACGTTCGCTGCCGACGCTTATACCTTCGCGATCTCCATGTGCACCGTGACCATCGTTGTCACCTGGGCCTACGCTGCTGCCTATCAGGTCAAGCTCTCTCGCGAGCGCGGCGAGTCGGGCCAGGCTCTTATCGGTATCCTCGCCCTGGTGTTCCAGGTCGTCGGCGTGCTCTTTACCGGCTGGGGTTTCTTGCTGCTTGCCTGTCTGGGCTACATTCCCGGTTTCCTGTTCTATCGCAAGGCACTCACCGAGTCTGGTCAGTCCATGGGCAACGGCCAGGTTATCTGTGCCGTGGTGATCGCCCTTTTGGGCATCATCTCCATTCCCATGACCTTCGCCGGCATCATCCCCGTGTTCTAGCGATTGGAGCCTAGCCATGGATATCAAGACAATCGGCGTTGAGGAATGGCTCAACGTTTGGGAGAAGAGCGCTACGTGGGATATCGCCCAGTCGACGATCTCGTCGCTTACCATGGGCGAGTTGCGCGCGCTCGACGAGCAGGACGGCGCTACCTTCTACGAGCGCCTGGACCGCGAGAAGATGAACTACGGCTGGATCGAGGGCTCGCCCGACTTTAAGGCCGAGGTCGCCAAGCTCTATCGTCGCGAGGTCAATCCCGATCACATTCTTCAGACCAATGGCTGCACGGGTGCCAACCTCAACGCCATCATGGCCGTTGTCGAGCCCGGCGACCACGTGATTGCCGAGTGGCCTACCTATGCGCCGCTCTACGAGATCCCGCGTACACTGGGCGCCGAGGTCGAGTATTGGGAGCTTCGCGAGGAGCTCGGCTGGAAGCCCGATATCGAGGAACTCAAGCGCCTGGTTCGCCCCAACACGAAACTCATCTGCATCAATAACGCATCGAACCCCATCGGTACGGTGCTTGATGCCGATACGCTCGGTCAGATTGCCGAGATCGCCCGTTCGGTGGGCGCCTACGTGCTGTGTGACGAGGTGTATCTGCCGCTCGAGAACACCGAGTCCTTTATGTCGATGGTCGACGTGTATGAGAAGGCCATTGTCACCAACTCGGTGTCTAAGACCTATTCGACGCCTGCAGCCCGCGTGGGTTGGGTCGTGGCCGACGAAGAGGTGTCCAATCGCATCCGTACCTATCGCGATTACACCATGATCTGCGGCGGCGTGTTCAACGATGCCCTGGCGACCTATGTGCTTGAGCACAAGGACAAGATTCTCGAGCGCAACCGCAAGATCGTGTCTGGCAATCGCGATATCGCGCAGGCTTGGATCGATACGCAACATCGCGTTTCCTGGACGGCCCCGCAGGGCGTGTCTACCTCGTTTATCCAGCTTGATATTCCCGAGGACGACGAGGAGTTCTGCAAGCGCCTGTTGTCCGAGAGGGGAGTGCTGCTGGTGCCCGGCAGCCGTTTTGAGCTTCCCTGCGGCGCACGCCTGGGCTACTGCGCGAGCGAAAATGTTCTTCGCAAGGGCTTGAAGCTTCTGGGCGAGGCACTGGCCGAGTTCGATCGCTAATCCCTTGAGGCCCTCGAAGGCCTAAACCTTACTTGGCCCTAGGTGTACCGAATGCAGACCCGCCCCTTTTGGGGAGCGGGTCTGCATGTCTTTGCCGCCGGAAAAGTCAAGTTGTTACAAATGGAGACGCAAGATCGATCGGGTATTCGACGGGCCTTATACTAAGCTTCCGGTGAACGGTATCCAACGTCTGGTAAACGGTAATCTGTTTGCTAAAAATGAATAGGACAAACTTTTTTATGAATAAAAATCAAAATGGTTGAGACACAGCAAGAATTGCGAATTCTATTCATATCGTTGCACGAAATATGCAATCTGAGGGTGGTTTAATAAAGTTTAGTTCCATTTGATTTTTGGATTGAAAACGCGTTTAAGCACGTAAATAAACTTTATTAAGATGAAGTGTGCCATGCGTGAAGTATATGTGTATGCCGTTCACCCCCTATAAAAAACCGTTCGGGGGCAAGGTGGAAGTATGGGTTGATTTTGGATATAAATATGTCGTCAGCAATAACGCCTCACACGGAGGGGCGCTAACGAATCGGCCCTGACAAGGGCCCGAAAGAAAGGTAGGAGGCCATGACGAAAGGTCTGCACGTGCCTTCCGAGATCGGCAAGCTCAGGAAGGTCTGCCTGCACCGTCCCGGCGACGAGCTCCTCAACCTGCCGCCCGACGAGCTCGAGCGGCTCCTGTTCGACGACGTCCCGTTCCTGGAGGTCGCGCAGCAGGAGCACGACACCTTCGCCCAGATCCTGAGGGACCAGGGCGTCGAGGTGCTCTACCTCGAGAACCTCGTCGCCGAGGTGTTCGACCAGGTCCCCGGCGCCCGCGCCGAGTTCACCGACCAGTACATCGCCGAGGCCGGCATCCGCGGGAAGCACATGCCGCAGATCGTCCGCGAGAAGCTGGACTCCATCGAGGACAACCTCGAGTTCGTCAAGAAGACCATGGCCGGCATGACCAAGGCCGAGATCGAGATGCCCCTCACGGCCTCCACGACCCTCGACTCCCTGGTCAACTCCGAGTCCGAGTCCGACCTGATCATCGACCCGATGCCCAACCTCTACTTCACCCGCGACCCGTTCGCGGTCGTCGGCGAGGGCGTCAACCTCAACCGCATGTACTCGGTCACCCGCAACCGCGAGACCCTGTACGGCAAGTACGTCTTCAAGTACCACCCCGACTACAAGGACGTCTCCCTGTACTTCCGCCGCGACTGCCAGTTCCACACCGAGGGCGGCGACGTGCTGAACATCAACGAGAAGACCCTCGCCGTCGGCATCTCCCAGCGCACCCAGGCCGCCGCTATCGACGTCATGGCCCAGAACATCTTCTGGAACTCCGACTCCAAGGTCGAGCGCATCCTGGCCTTCGACATCCCGGTCTCGCGCGCCTTCATGCACCTCGACACGGTCTTCACCCAGATCGACGTCGATAAGTTCACGATCCACCCCGCCATCATGGGCACCCTGCGCGTCTACGAGCTGACCGCCGGCAAGAACCCGGGCGACGTGAACATCCGCCTGATCGAGGACACCCTCGAGCACGTCCTGGAGGACGCCACCGGCGTCGACCAGGTCAAGCTGATCCCCTGCGGCGGCGGCGACCCGATCGCGGCCTCCCGCGAGCAGTGGAACGACGGCTCCAACACCCTGTGCGTCGAGCCCGGCAAGATCTGCGTCTACGCCCGCAACACCGTCACCAACGACGTGCTGTACAAGGAGGGCCTGGACCTTCTCGTCGTGCCCTCCGCCGAGCTCTCCCGCGGCCGTGGCGGCCCGCGCTGCATGAGCATGCCCTTCTGGCGCGAGGACCTCTAAGTCTTTCCGTTTCCGGTGCGGTCCCCCTACAACCGCACCGGTTTCGCCCGTCAAACGGGCAACACTAATACTTGCGTAATTCATTTTTCGAAAGGAAACGAACCATGGGTGTTAACCTCTCCGGCCGTAGCTTCCTCAAGCTCCTCGACCTCACCACTGAGGAGATCGAGTACCTGCTCAAGCTCTCCAAGAACTTCAAGGACATGAAGCGCGCTGGCGTTCCGCATCGCTATCTCGAGGGCAAGAACATCGTTCTGCTCTTCCAGAAGACCTCCACTCGTACCCGCTGCGCCTTCGAGGTCGGCGGCATGGATCTGGGCATGGGCGTCACCTACCTCGATCCGGGTTCGTCGCAGATGGGCAAGAAGGAGTCCATCGAGGACACCGCCCGCGTTCTCGGCCGCATGTATGACGGCATCGAGTTCCGTGGCTTTGCCCAGGACGACGTCGAGGAGCTCGCCGCTAAGTCCGGCGTGCCCGTGTGGAACGGCCTGACCACTGAGTGGCATCCCACCCAGATGCTCGCCGACATCCTGACCGTCCAGGAGAACTTCAACTACGACATCAAGGGCAAGACCCTCGTCTTCATGGGCGACTGCAAGAACAACGTTGCTCGCTCCCTCATGGTTGTCTGCTCCAAGCTCGGCATGAATTTCGTGGCCTGTGGCCCCGAGGAGTGCATGCCCGCTGACGACGTCATCGAGGCCTGCAAGCCCATCGCCGAGGCTAACGACTGCACCATCAAGCTGACCACCGACGTCAAGGACGGCGTCACCGGTGCCGACGTTATCTACACCGACGTGTGGGTCTCCATGGGCGAGCCTGACGAGGTCTGGGCCGAGCGCATCGCTCAGCTCACCCCGTATCGTGTCACCTCCGAGGTCATGGCTATGGCCAACCCGGGTGCCATCTTCCTGCACTGCCTGCCCAGCTTCCACGACACCAACACCACGATTGGCGCCGAGAAGTGCGAGCAGTTCGGCATTACCGAGCAGGAGGTCACCGACGAGGTCTTCGAGAGCCCCGCTTCCAAGGTTTTCGACGAGGCCGAGAACCGCATGCACACCATCAAGGCTGTCATGTACGCAACGCTCAAGTAAGAGCCTTTAAGCATTTCGCTCGGGGTGTATTGCTGCACACCCCGAGCGGTTTGTCTGGTAAATATCTTGCGTCGGGCGGTGGGCACGGCACGGAAGATCCGCTTCGCGCGAGAAAGTTAAATGATTTATGAAGGGGGGATGAGAACCATGACTGAGACCGCAAAGAAAAAGCGCGGTATGCCTTCATCGTTCACCATTCTTCTAGCTCTGCTGGCAATTGTTGCAGTGATTACCGTTATCGTCTCCGGCACGTCCGGCGGCGCTGTTACTGCAGCCCGTCTGAGCGATTTCTGCACCGCCCCGATCCTGGGCTTCGCTGACGCTCTGCCCGTCTGCCTCTTCGTTATGATCCTGGGCGGCTTCCTCGGTATGATGACCGAGACTGGCGCTCTGGACAACGGCATCGCCGTTCTGGTGCAGAAGCTTAAGGGCAACGAGATCATGCTCGTTCCTGTCCTTATGCTCATCTTCTCCCTCGGTGGTACCACCTATGGTATGTGCGAGGAGACCGTTCCCTTCTACGCCCTGCTCGCCGCTACCATGATGGCTGCCGGCTTCGACCCCATGGTCGGCGCCGCTACCGTCCTGCTCGGCGCTGGCTGCGGCTGCCTGGGCTCCACGGTTAACCCGTTCGCCGTCGGCGCTGCCGTCGACGCTCTGACCGGCGTTGGCATTGAGGTCAACCAGTCCATCATCATCGGCCTCGGTGCCGTCCTGTGGATTGTTACCACGGCCATTTCCATCTTCTTCGTCATGGGCTATGCCAAGAAGGTCAAGGCTGACAAGGGTTCCACCATCCTGTCGATGCAGGAGCTCAAGGACGCCGAAGAGGCTCACGGCAAGGCTGCTTCCGAGGTTAGCAAGGAGGTCAAGCTCACCGGTCGTCAGAAGGGTGTTCTGATCGCCTTCGCCTTCACCTTCGTCGTCATGATCGTCGGCTTCATTCCGCTGGCCGACCTCAACGAGGGCGTTGCCAACTTCTTTGACGCTGGCGCTGTCTACGATGCCGACGGTAACACCGTCGTCCAGGGCTGGTCTGCCCTGATCACCGGCCTGCCCATTGGCCAGTGGTACTTCGACGAGGCTTCCACCTGGTTCTTCCTCATGGCTATCCTGATCGGTATCATCGGTGGCCTGTCCGAGAAGCAGATCGTTAACACCTTCATCACCGGTGCCGCCGACATGATGTCCGTTGTTCTCGTCATCGCCCTCGCCCGTGGCATCTCCGTCCTCATGGCCAACACCGGTCTCGACGTCTACGTCCTCGACGCTGCCGCCAGTGCCCTGGCTGGTCTGTCCGGCGTGATCTTCGCTCCCATGAGCTTCCTGGTCTACTTCGGCCTGTCCTTCCTGATCCCCTCGACCTCTGGTATGGCTACCGTCTCCATGCCCATCATGGGACCGCTGGCTGTTAAGCTCGGCTTCTCGCCCGAGGTCATGGTCATGATCTTCTCCGCCGCCATCGGTGTCGTGAACCTGTTCACCCCGACCTCCGGTGCCATCATGGGCGGTCTCGCCCTGGCCAAGATCGAGTGGACGACCTGGCTCAAGTTTGCCCTTAAGCTCATCGTCGTTCTCTCCGTCGTCTGCGCCATCATCCTGACCGTCGCCTGCGTGTTGATCTAAGTACCCAACGGGTGCCCCACGGAAACCTTGACGATCCTGTAGAGGATCACTTGGTCATCGTCTGTCCGGTGGGGTCAACCCACCGGTAGACTCCTACCTTTAGCCCCCTCCCGTTCCGTGCGCGGGAGGGGGCGCTCTTATGTTGCGCGGTTCTACGAACCGCGCAACCAGTTGACGCTGCGCGCCGCCCAGAACGACAATTTGTCATTCAAAAGGCAAGGCATGACCAAAAGGTCTACGCCTTGCCTTTTTCATGCCAACTTGTACGTTCTGGACGGCGCTCGCTGACTTATGCTCAACCTGCGATGTTGCCATTGTTGGTGCAGGGGAAGTGCGTTTGGGGCAGCTAATTTGGGACGGGGCTTTTTTGACTACCCCCACATAAAGGGTAGTCAAAAAAGCCCCGTCCCAAATTAGCTGCCCCGGCCTCGTCGGTGGGGGAGGGTCTGCTCCGCTATAATCGCCTAGGACATTAAATGGAAACGGGACGGGAGCCATACATGCGCCAGGGTTTCGACAACGCGAAGTATATCGAGCTGCAGGCTGCTCACATTAAGGAGCGCATCTCGCAGTTTGGCGGCAAGCTGTATTTGGAGTTTGGCGGCAAGCTGTTCGATGACTATCATGCGAGCCGCGTGCTGCCGGGTTTTGAACCGGACAGCAAGTTCCGCATGCTCAAGAGCATTGCCGACGACGTCGAGGTCATCATCGCAATCAATGCGAACCATATCGAGAAGAACAAGGCCCGTGGCGACTTGGGCATTACCTATGACGAGGACGTCCTGCGTCTGGTCGATCTGTTCCGCGGGAACGGATTTGCCGTTGCCGCCGTGGTCATCACGCAGTATGCCGGTCAGCCCGCTGCCGACGTCTTCCGCAATCGTCTAAACGCGCTCGGCATTCCCGCCAAGCTGCACTATCCCATCGAGGGCTATCCGCACGATGTCGACCTGATCGTTTCTGATGAAGGCTACGGCAAGAACGAGTTTGTCGAGACCACGCGTCCGCTCGTTGTCGTGACGGCGCCCGGCCCTGGCTCGGGTAAGCTCGCCACCTGCCTGTCGCAGCTGTATCACGAGCACAAGCATGGCACCGCTGCCGGCTATGCCAAGTTTGAGACCTTCCCGGTCTGGAATCTCCCCCTCACGCATCCGGTGAACATTGCCTATGAGGCTGCCACGGCAGACCTCGATGACGCCAACATCATCGACTCGTTCCACCTTGAGGCATATAACAAGACCACGGTCAACTACAACCGAGACGTTGAGGCGTTCCCGGTTGTTCGCGCCCTGATGGAAAAGATCTTGGGCGAGAGCCCCTATCAGAGCCCCACGGACATGGGCGTCAATATGGTCGGTTTTGCCATTACTGATGACGATGCATGCCGAGATGCCTCCAAGATGGAGATCGTGCGCCGCTATTTTGCCGCGGTTGAAAGTGTGCGCCGTACTGGCGTGGGCGATGAGCAGGTCGACCGTCTCAAACTCATTATGAAAAAAGCCGGCATCGACAAGAACTATTCGCCGGCACGCTCGGCTGCTCTCACCAGGGAGCAACTGACGGGCGGTCCCGTGGGCGCCATGGTGATGCCGGACGGTTCGGTAGTGACCGGAAAGACCTCAACGCGTCTGGGCGCCGCGAGCTCGCTCATCATGAACGCGCTTAAGCATGTTTCGGGCGTCGATCTTGAGCTCGAGGTCATCAGCGATGAGGCGATTGAGCCTATCAGCAAGCTCAAGACGCATTTCCTTGGCAGCAAAAACCCGCGTCTCCACACCGACGAGACGCTCATGGCGCTCTCTATCACCTCGGCCACGAGCGAGACGGCTACTCGTGTTCTTTCGGGTCTTGAGCAGCTGCGCGGCTGCGACGCCTTCTTTAGCGTGATTATCTCGCCTACGGACGAGACGGTGCTGCGCAAGCTGGGCATTAACGTGTGCTGTGAGCCCAAGTTTGAGCGCCGCGGTTTCTTCCATCGCTAAGATTGAGATGAGACGCCGCATCGGAGTGCGCACCCGATGCGGCGCTTAGGGGTTTTTAGGGCTTAATTTGCCGAAATTTAGGCCGTTTACCTGCCCAAAAGCGATTTGCGCGGTATACAATTACCTCAGTGGATACATCCTTTGCGGGGCTACCCATGATGGATGTTGCCGGCCATCGAGGGATGCGCCGGTCATGCGCGGTGCTTTTGATGCTCGTGCTCGGTTTGAGGAGGCTGCCATGGCGGGCAAGGGTCGTGCGAGTGTCAACGATATGAAGCGTGTCGAGGTGCTGGTGCTGATGGAGATCGCTCGGCAATCTAAGGGAAACGGTGTGCCGTACGGTTTCTCGCGCAAGACACTCTCCGAGTGCGTAGGGGTTTCGCCGTATCGTGCCCGCGCTGCAATCGACCGTTTGGATTCTGATGGCCTTATCGAGGTCGTTTCTCGTTATAACGATGATGGCGGCCAGCTTGCAAACGGCATATGCCTGACCGGGCGAGGCGAGTGGTACCTTAAGGGTGTTCGTGCCGGCATGCTTGTTCAAGATATGTTGAAGGATGAGACTGCCGATCGGTAACAACACGGTAGTTTCGACGAGCCTGCACCGCCCAAAGCTACTTGGGCGGTGTTTTGTTTCGAGATGGAGAAATGCGGGCATGCGGGTGAAAAATAGCGAGCGGCTTGCTTTTCGAGTATTACAATGAAGACCCGTAAGATGTGAATGGAAAACTTCTACGGGAAGCGCAGGTAATTCAATATGACCAAGCATGTATTTGTAACCGGCGGCGTAGTTTCGTCCTTGGGTAAGGGCATCACCGCGGCCTCGTTGGGCCGTCTGCTCAAGTCACGCGGCTACAAGGTGACGATGCAGAAGGCCGACCCGTATCTGAACGTCGACCCCGGCACCATGAGCCCGTTTCAGCATGGTGAGGTCTTCGTGACCGAGGATGGCTACGAGTCCGACCTGGACCTGGGCCATTATGAGCGCTTTATTGACGAGAATCTTACCCGTGATTCCAACTTTACGACCGGCGCTATCTACAAGAGCCTGATTGCCCGCGAGCGTCGCGGTGACTTTTTAGGCGGCACCGTTCAGGTGATTCCACACGTCACCAACGCCATTAAGGATAAGTTCCGCCGTATCGAGGAGCAGACCGGTTCCGACGTGGTCATCACCGAGCTGGGCGGCACGATTGGCGATATCGAGTCGCAGCCGTTCGTGGAGGCCATCCGCCAGTACCGTAAAGAGGCCGGCCCCGAGAACGTCTGCTACATCCACGTGTCGCTCGTTCCCTATATCGCCGCCGCGCATGAGGTCAAGACCAAGCCCACGCAGCATTCGGTCAAGGAGCTTCGCAGCTTTGGCATTCAGCCCGACATCATTGTGCTGCGTTCTGATCACCATATCGACGACGCCATCCGTGGCAAGATCGCAAGCTTCTGCGACGTCGATACCGACTGCGTCTTTACCAACGAAGATTGCGCGAGTATTTACGACGTGCCGCAGCTGCTCGCCGAGCAGGACTTTGACCTGCGCATTTGCGAGCGCCTGGGCTTGGACCCGCGCGAGCGCGACATGAGCGAGTGGAACGAGTTCCTGCGCAAACAGAATCATGCCAACCACCATGCCGACAAGGTCAAGATCGCCGTTGTGGGCAAGTACACCCAGCTCCCCGATGCCTACCTGTCGGTTATCGAGGCCCTGCATCATGCAGGCGTTTTCTATGATCGTCATGTGGACGTGCAGCTGGTCGACGGCGAGAGCCTCGACGAGCAGAACGTCTCCGAGGTGCTGGGCGACGCATCGGGCATTTTGGTGCCCGGCGGCTTTGGCAAGCGTGCCCTGGAGGGCAAGATTCTTGCTGCCGAGTTTGCTCGCGAGCATAAGATCCCGTATCTGGGCATTTGTCTGGGCATGCAGGTCGCCGTGTGCGAGTTTGCCCGCAACGTGGTCGGCCTTGCCGGCGCTAGCTCCTCCGAGTTCGATCCGGACGGTCCGTTTAGCGTAATTGACCTGATGAGCTCGCAGGAGGACGTGACCGAGAAGGGCGGCACCATGCGCCTGGGCGCCTATCCGTGCAAGCTCGCTGCCGATACCCTTGCGCGCGAGGCCTATGGCGAGGAGCTTGTCTATGAGCGCCACCGTCATCGCTTTGAGTTCAACAATGCCTTCCGCGACCAGCTCGAGGACGCGGGTTTGGTTATCTCGGGTCTTTCGCCTGACGAGCGTCTGGTCGAGATGGTCGAGCTGCCGCGTGACGTGCATCCGTGGTATGTGGCCACCCAGGCCCACCCCGAGTTTAAGAGCCGTCCGACCAAGCCGCAGCCTCTGTTCCGCGAGTTCGTGCGCGCCTCGATTGGCCAGCACGAGGGTGTCGATCGCCTGCAGGTGACGCCCATGAACCTCGCGACGGACTAAGGGTGCCAGCGAACGAAAGACATACCGAAGATACTCCCTCGTTGCTCGATACGGTGACGGGGGAGTATCTTGATTACCTTGCGGTCGAGCGAGGCTTGGCGCGCAATACGATCGCGGCATATCGTCGTGACTTGACGACTTACTGTTCCTACCTGGAGCGGGCCGGTGTTGAGTCCTTTGAGGGCGTGAACCGTCAGATAATAGAGGGTTTTGTCGGTGATCGGCGCGACGGGGGCTACTCCGATGCCTCGGTGGAGCGTGCAGTTGCGGCCGTGAAAGGTTTGCATGCCTTTTTGGTTCGCGATGGGATCGTCGCCCAAAACCCGACGGCTGCACTGCGCCTGCCCAAAAAGGCGGAGCGCCTTCCGGAGTGTCTCTCGGTAGGGGATGTCTCGGCGCTCCTCGACCAAGATTTCCCGGAAGGGGAGATGGGTTTGCGGGACCATGCCATTTTGGAAGTGCTCTATGGATGTGGCCTGCGCGTGAGCGAGTTGGTGGGGCTCGATGTGGGCGACGTCCATTTTGACGACGGCTTTGTGCTGGTGCGCGGCAAGGGCTCGAAGGAGCGGCTTGCCCCACTCGTGGGAAGTGCCGCACGGGCTATGGCTCAATATATTGCTGATGGGCGTCGACGCCTGGCCGCTCATGCCCGCGGGTCAAAGACGCCGGCAGTCTTTTTAAATAAGAACGGTGGTCGCCTGTCGCGTCAGAGTGTTCACGTCATATGCGAGCGATACGGGCGTCAGGTGGGACTGGTGGGGCTTCATCCTCATACCTTGCGTCACTCCTTTGCGACCCATATGCTTGCGGGCGGTGCCGACCTGCGCGTGCTACAGGAGATTTTGGGACATGCCGACATTTCGACCACACAGGTCTACACGCATGTCGACCGCACGCAGCTGACCGAGGTCTACCTGGCGGCTCATCCGTTGGCGCATCGCTAGCGACTCTTTGACCTGCATATTTACAACTAATGGGGGACGGACCCCAGGTTGTCGTGACGCGGTTTTGTGCGCGTATCGGCAATCTGGGGTCCGCCCCATCTTTTGTCTTGCGCCGATGCGCCGGTGGGTCACGCGTGACGTTGGTGGGGAAGTTTGGGGGGCGATGTGAACGGCGCGTAAAGGGACACAAAATTCGCCTCAAGGTCAACTTGAAGGTTGAGGTCGAAAGCCGGGCTGCTACAGATGGCATCCCGGCTTTGCTGTAAACACAACATATTGTGTTTTCGAACATATGAACGAGGGTGTTTTACAGCATATAGAGGGTGGAGTGGTGGGGTGTTGTGGGGGAAGGTGTGGGGAAAGATGTTGAAAAATGGGGCTGTTCCCCATATTATTAATGACGTCGACAGGCGGGGTGGTTCCCCGCGTACGTGCCATCTGAGTAACCGAGGGGAGGGCGCACATGGGAATGACGGGTGCATACGAGCGCAATCTCGATGCAAAAGGTCGTCTGTCCCTGCCTGCACCCCTTCGCGAGGAGCTTGGAGAGCATGTTCGCGTGTTCAAAGCCCTGGATGTCGATGCTCTGTACGTGTTCTCTGCCGAGGCCTTCGATAAGTGGGTCGAAGGACTCTTCGCGGGTCGTGAGGGCCACGAGGGTTTTAACCCGCGTGACATCAACGACCAGAAACTCATGAGGGCGATCAACAAGCGCACCACCTCGATGGATGTGGACAGCGCCGGTCGTATCGGTCTTTCTGAGTCTCTCCGCAAGCAGGCGAACCTCGACCGCGAGGTCACGGTTGTGGGCAACTACGACCACCTCGAGGTTTGGGACCGTGCTACGGCCGATGAGGACGATGACGATGAGGCTCTGCTGGACCTCTTCTTCTCGTAAGGGCAAGGCATGAGTAACGGATGGAGCGTGGGATCTTGACACAAGAATATCGGCATGAACCTGTCATGCTCGGCGAAGTGCTTGAGTCGCTGCAGCTAAAGAGCGGATCTGTCGTCTGCGATTGCACCCTTGGCGGTGCCGGTCATTCGGTAAAGATGGCCGCGCAGGTGGGGGAGACGGGTCTTTTGCTTGGCGTCGATCAGGACGACATGGCCCTCGAGGCCGCTGGTGCCCGTCTGGACCGCGAGGTCCCCGGCGTCCCGCATCAGCTGCTGAAGGGTAACTTTGGCGACTTGGACGAGCTGCTTTGCTCGGCCGAGGTGCCCGGGGTCGATGGCTTCCTGTTCGACTTGGGCGTCTCGTCACCGCAACTCGATATCCCTGGCAGGGGCTTTTCGTATAACGAAGATGCCCCATTGGACATGCGGATGGATCCGGGTAACAACACCCTAAACGCAGCTGAGGTCATCAACACCTATAACGAACACGACCTCGCCCGGATTCTACGCGTCTATGGCGAAGAGAAGTTCGCCTCGCAGATCGCACGCGAGATCGTGCGTCGCCGCGAGTCCGAACCGATTGAAACCACCGGTCAGTTTGTCGAGATCATCAAGGCTGGCATTCCGGCTGCCGCTCGTCGGCATGGCGGACACCCGGCCAAGAAAAGTTTCCAGGCCATTCGCATCGAGGTCAATCATGAACTCGATGTGCTCGAGAGAGGACTTGACGCCGCCACCAGGTGGCTCAACCCGGGCGGACGCATCTGCGTCATCTCGTATCACTCGCTCGAGGACCGTATCGTAAAGAACCACTTTAAGGAGATGAGCCAGGGGTGCACGTGTCCGCCGGAGATTCCGGTGTGCGTGTGCGGCAACGTGCCGATACTCAAGGTCATCACCCACAAACCCTTGGTTGCCCAACCCGATGAGGTTGCGCGCAACCCTCGGGCGAGATCAGCCAAAATCCGCGTGGCGGAGCGCTTGTAGCGTTACGCGCGCGATATTGGACCTCCCGCTCGCACCATAGACGAAGCTTAAACACACTACCAACGTACTCGGGATGGGAGGCGGCATATCATGGGCTACAACACCTCAAACGCAGCACTCGCCTATGATATGAACGCCATGCCCGCCTACCGCGAGGCACCGCAGGCGCCCGCTGCTCCTCGTGAGCAGCGCACGCCGCGCTTTGATGTCTACACGGGCGCGGGCCGTCAGGCAAACCAGGCGGTAAGCCCGGTTTTCATGAGCGTTCTTAAAACGTTTTGCATCATTGCGGCTATCTTCATGACGATTGGCGTCGCCCGCGTGGCGCTTGCAAGCGTTACGGCCCAGGTGCTCAACAGCAACGCCGAGCTTACCAACACGCTCGAGAAGGCGACCGATGAGAGCTCCGACCTTGAGGTCATGCACTCTGTTTATGGTGCCGATACACGCATTCGCGATCTTGCGGGCGCTTATGGCATGGTGGAGCCCAGTGAGAGCGTTACACTTGATTTTTCGCAGGATGCAGCCGCGGGCGCTAGCTCGGCTGCGGCTGTCCAGTAATAAGACGGTAGCTGAGTATGACAAATGATTATCGTCGCGGTCCAGACGGGAGTCGCGGGCAGGGACGTCCCTCTTCGCGGGGACGTTCTGGTTATCAAGGATCGGGTCGGTCATCTTACAACTTGGGGTCGAATCGTGGCAACGACCCAACGTCGCGCCTTCGCGGCTCGGATGACCCTCAAGTACGCAATAGCAGATCGAATAGACGATCTTCGACCGAATGGCTTACGGGGACGCCATTGCCTCGCCGTAATGTCGTCATGGGTTGTATCGGTTTGGGTCTGGCTGCGGGCGCCATCCGCCTTGCCGACTACCAGATCGTAAATGCCGATGAGTTGCGCGGGCGCGCCGATGCTCGACGCCTGCTTGCGGAGACGCTTTACGCCAAACGCGGCACGATCTACGACCGAAACGGCAACGTGCTGACGTCGTCGGTCGAGTGCAGCAATGTCGCCGTGAATCCACAGCTGATCGAGGATGTCGATAAAACGGTATCGGCCTTGGTTAAGGCGACTGGAATCGATAAGAAGACTTGCCGCAAGCTGGTTCAGTCCGATGGCACTTGGGTGTATATCAAGCGCCAGGTGGACGAGGACGATGCCGCGGCATTGAAGAAGAAAAATCTGCCCGGCGTGCTCTTTGAGCAGGCGATGAAGCGGGTGTATCCATACGGCAATCTGGCTTCGCAGGTTCTAGGCGTGGTGAACGTTGACAACGTGGGCCTAACGGGCCTTGAAAAGCAATATGACAAATTGCTGACCGGAACAAACGGCACGCTGGTACGAGAGCGCGCGAGGGACGATAGCTATATTGCGGGTGGCGCCTATAAAAAGGTTGCCGCCATCGATGGCGTTGACATCGTGACGACGCTGGATGTCAATATCCAGCGTGCAGCAGAGGACGCTCTGGCGGAGGCGGTTGAGAAGACCAAAGCCAAGAACGGTTCGGCTTTGGTGACAGACCCTACTACCGGCGAGATTCTGGCCGCCTGTTCATATCCGACCTACGACCCGACCAATTTGGAGAACGCCAAGACCGAGGATATGAACTTGCGCTTGGTCACCGATGCGTATGAACCCGGTTCGGTCTTTAAGACGCTCGTTGCAGGTGCGGGTTTCGACTTGGGCGTCGTGCGCTCGAGTACGTCGTTTGAGGTGCCGGCGAGCATTAAGGTTGGCGACGATACCGTCACCGATGCCGATAAGCGTGACTACGCCATGACCATGGATGTGCGCGAGATGATGCGCCGCTCATCCAATGTTGGCTTTGTATTGGTCGGGCATAAGATCGGCGCGGACGATTTTGCCGCGTACGTGGACAAATGGGGCGTTGGACACAGTTCGGGCATCGATTTTCCCGGCGAGAGCCTTGGCATTGTCAAGGAGCGTGACCAGTATGACGGCGCCACGTTGGGCTCGATGAGTTTTGGCCAAGCGCTGTCTGTCTCGCCGATCGAGATTGCGCGCGCCGTGGGCGGCATTGCCAACGACGGCGTGATGATGACGCCGCACTTTTATAAATCCAGCAAAGGCGAGGAGAAGGACTGGGGTGAGGGAGAGCAGGCGATTTCTGAGGATGCCGCCGCCCAGGTGACATCGTGCATGCAGACGGTCGTTTCCGAGGGCACGGGTGTCGGGGGCGCCGTCGATGGTTACGACGTGGCGGGTAAGACCGGTACGGCCGAGCGCGCCGATGAAAAAGGCGGCTACCTCAAAGCGAGCTATATGTCGTCCTTTATGGGGTTTGCCCCGGCGCAAGCACCCAAGGTTTTGTGCTATATCACGCTCGACGGAACGCCGAGCGGTTCGGATGCCGCCGCCGTGCCGTTCCAGGTCATTATGGCTAACGCGCTCGATGTGTTGGGTATCCCACGCACCAAGTAGGGGGTTACAATCCTGAAAAGGGCTGTCGATTAATCTGGAGGGTGTTCACATGCCCTGCACCACGCATGCGTGGCGCTGGGATACAATACGCCGATAGCATTATTAGGTTTACAGGGGAGCTGCAATGATAGAGATCGCCGTCAACAACCTCGCGGCCGCAACAGGGGCCCGAACCGTGACGGGAGAAGCCGATCGGGTATGCCGTGGGTGCGTTATCGACTCGCGCCAGGTTGAGGAAGGCACGATTTTTGTTGCCTTTCCGGGTGAAAAAGTCGACGGAAACGACTTTGCTTCCCGCGCCATCGAATCGGGCGCCGGCGCTGTTGTGATGACGCGCGAGCCCAACGCCGAGCTTGTATCGCTGGCTCAGCGTAAGGGCTGCGCCATCCTACACACCGATGATCCCGAGGAATTTTTGCTGCGCCTGGCACATGCCTATCGCACGCAGCTTGGCTGCCTAGTGGTTGGCATTACCGGCTCTATCGGTAAGACGACGACCAAGGATGTCCTTGCGGCAGTGCTTGCCAAGCGCTATCGCGTTTGGGCCACCAAGGGTAATTTCAACAATCTGATCGGTATGCCGCTCACGGTTTTGGCCGCTCCTGCCGACACCGAGGTGCTGGTTCTCGAGATGGGTATGAACCATTTTCACGAGATCGAGCGCCTTTCTCGGTCCGCCAATCCCAACCTTGCCATCGTGACCAAGATCGGCACCTCTCATATTGGAATCCTGGGAAGTCGCGAGAATATCGCCCGCGCTAAGTCCGAGATTGTTGGGGGCATGTGTGCCGCCGACGACCTTCTCCCGTTGCTGGTTTTGGGCGGCGAAGACGACTTCACCCCGTTCATTCGTGAGACGTTTGCCGAGCCCGCGGGTATCGACGTGATGCTGGCGGGTGTTTCGGATGTTGATGAGGTTTGCGCCCGCGGCATTCACATTGATGATGAGGGCCGCCCGGTCTTCACGCTTGACTTTGGCATGGGTGAGTCCGTTGACACCATGCTCGCCATTCCCGGCGTCCAGTCCGTTCCCAATGCCGTTAAGGCCGCCGCAGTTGCCTATCGTTTGGGTGTGACCCCCGAGCAGATCGATGCTGCCTTTAGGGGTATCGCGATTACCGGTCATCGTCAGGAGATCAAACACGCCAAGAGCGGTGCCCGCATTATCGACGACTCGTATAACGCCAGCGCCGAATCCATGGCTGCTGGCCTTGACCTGCTGTGCTCGCTTTCGTGTTCCGGCTCTCGAATGGCGATTCTGGGCGAGATGGGCGAAATGGGCGACGAGGCCCCCCGCATGCATGAGCTGGTGGGCGCCTATGCCGCGGCTAAGAAGCTCGATATGCTGGCGTGCGTGGGCGGTGAGCTGGCCGCTCGTATGGCCGAAGCCGCGCGCATGATGGGCATGGACGAGGACCGCATCCAGGTGTTCTCCGATTATCAGCAGGTGCTCGACCGTATGGCCGGCGCACTTGAGAAACATGACGTTGTGCTGGTCAAGGGCTCTCGCTTTGTCGAGCTCGACCGCTTTGTGGAAGGTGTGTGCTAGCCCATGTTCGGGAACCCCGCGTATCCTACATACCAGGCCTTTTTGGGACTTGGCCTCGCCGCCGCCATTGCGCTGCTGCTCATGCCGTGGTGGATCAAGCTTCTTAAGGTCGAGGGTATCGGCCAGCAGGTCCGCGCCGATGGACCCAAACGCCACCTGATTAAGCAGGGCACGCCCACCATGGGCGGCGTTGTCATTCTCGTAGCCGTTTCGCTGACGTGCCTTTTGATGGGCAAGCTCACCACCGAGCTTGTGCTCGTGCTGCTTGCCACGCTTGCAACCGGCGTTCTGGGCCTTATCGACGATTTGACCTCTGTCACGCACGGTCGTTCGCTCGGCCTGACGCCCCACGCCAAGATGATCGGTCTCACCATTATCTGCGTCACGTTTACCGTACTTGCCGTCAGCTGGTGCGGCGTTGCCCCCGAGATTCGTTTTCCTGGCGGTCTGACGATTGACCTCGGTATCTTCTCGACCACCATTGGTGGCCTTACCTTTCCGTGGCTCTACATCGTCTTTTGCTGGCTGATGATCGCCGGTCTTTCTAATGCCGTGAACCTGACCGATGGCCTGGACGGCCTTGCCGGTGGCACCTCCATGATTGCCATGCTTGCCATGGCTGCCATGGCGTTTTTGCACGGTGACGTAAACCTGTCTATCTTCTGTACCGCATGTGCTGGTGCTTGCCTGGGCTTCCTTTGGTTCAACTGCTATCCGGCGAGCATCTTTATGGGTGATACCGGCTCTCTTGCCTTGGGTGCGGCCTTTGCCTGCACGTCCATTATGACCAACACCGAGGTCGTCTCGCTCATCATCGGCGGCCTGTTTATCGTCGAGACCCTGTCGGTCATGATTCAGGTCGTCTACTTCCACTTTACGCATAAGCGCGTCTTCCTTATGGCGCCCATTCATCATCATTTCGAGAAGAAGGGATGGGCCGAGACTAAGGTCGTCATCCGTTTTTGGATTGTCGCTGCCGCTTTTGGCGCTCTGGGCCTTGCCCTGTTTTTTCAGTTGGGATAGTGGTTTTTCATGCCTCTTGCAGATTCCTTTAGCCTGCTCGTCTTGGGCCAGGGTAAGTCCGGTCTAGATGTCGCTCGCTGGGCGCTTGCGCACCCCGAGCGCGTGAGTACCGTTACCGTGTACGGCGGCGGCACGTCCGAGCCCAATGATGCCACGCGCTCGCTCGAGGCGCGCGGGGTATCGTTTGTCTACGGAACCGAGCAGGTCGAGGGCGCGTTTGATGTATGCGTGACGTGTCCGGGCATCTCGGAGTTCTCGGCATTCTTTAAGGCTGGCCGCGATCACGCTGCCCAGATCATGGGTGAGCCCGAGTTTGCCTACCGCCTGTCTCCCAAAAATTGGATCGCCATTACGGGCACCAACGGCAAGACAACCACCACGTCGCTGACCGACTACCTGCTTAAGGCAGCGGGCGAGGCGAGCGTTGCTGTCGGTAATATCGGTGAGCCTCCGGTGAACGAAATCGACGACCGCGCGCATAACGAGTGGTTTGTAGCTGAGCTTTCGAGCTATCAGATCGCAACGACCCAGGAACTCCACCCCCGTGTGGCGGTGCTGCTCAACATCACCCCCGACCATCTGGGCTGGCACAAGAGCCATAAGAACTATGCGCTCGCCAAGATTAAGCTCTTCGAGAATATGGTCGATGATGACCTTGTGGTTATCGACGTCGAGGATGCCGGTATCCATGAATTCGATGAGTATGTCTACACGCCGGGTCGTCGCATCTGCAAGGTCGCCTTTGACGAGCCTGCGGGCGAGGACGCCGCATTTGTGCGCGATGGCAAGATGGTCATTCGCCTGAAGGGCGTCGAGACCCCGCTCATCGCCACGTCCGAGCTCAAAATCTCCGGACATCACAATGTCATCAATGCCCTGTGCGCTGCCACGGCTGCCCTGGCTGTCGGCGCCGATGTCGACGGTGTGTGTCGCGGCCTGGCCTCGTTCCAGCCGCTGGAGCACCGCGTTGAGCCCTGTGGCGAGATCGATGGCGTGCGCTACGTCAACGATTCCAAGGCAACGAACACCGATGCGGTCGAAAAGGCCCTGACGGCGTTTCCCGACGACGACGTTATCTTGCTGCTCGGTGGTCACGATAAGGGCACGCCACTCGAGTCCTTCGCCCGCGTTGTCATGGACAACGTGCGATCGGTCGTCTGCTTTGGCGATGCGCGCGAGCGCTTTACCGCCGCTATGGACGAGGCCGATGTCGATGGTGACGTTGATATCGCTCAGGCTGACGACCTGCGCGACGCCGTCGACGTTGCCCGTTCGCTGTCGAGCCGAGGCGACGTGATTCTGCTTTCTCCTGCCTGTTCTTCGTTCGATGAGTTCTCGGGCTACGAGGAGCGCGGCCGCGTGTTTAAGGACTACGTGGCCCAGCTTGCCGCCGCAGCGAAATCGCAAATGGAATAGGGGCCGCCGGTGAGAGAGGAGAGCCCCCGACAAGGTATGAGGAGGCCCGACTCGGACCGTGCTTCCTCGCAGCGCAGTACGCCGCGTTCCGGTCGCGGCGGGCAGACGCTCAGCGAACGCTATATTGCCGGCGTCCCCGCCCGCATCATGCGCCCTCGTTTGATATTCATGGCGTGCCTGTTTACTTTAGTGTGCTTTGGTCTGCTGATGGTGTACTCGGCGTCATCGGTCGAGGCATTGCACGAGAACGGCTCGGCGACGTTTTTCCTGGTTCGACAGGCTACCTTTGCCGGGGTTGGCGTGCTTGCCATGGTTGCGATCGTTCGCGTCTTGCCGGACAGCTGGTTTGGGGAAGATGTACTTAGGGTCTTCCTTATCGGCATGATTCTCTTGCTGTTTGCGGTATTTCTTGTCGGCAGTGGCAGCCGTGGCGCCACGCGCTGGCTCAACATCGCCGGTATTCAGTTCCAGCCGTCTGAGTTTTTAAAGCCGCTTGCCATCGCGTATTCGGCCATCATACTCGACCGTTTCTTTTCGCCCGGTGGCAACATCAACGAGTTCCTTCGTAAGATGGTCGTCTACTTGGGCATTTCGCTCTTTTTGATCTTTATCCAGCCCGATTATGGCACCGTCTTGATCATCTCGCTGACCCTCATGTGTATGGCGTTATTTGCGGGCCTAGACCCCAAGTTTATCATCGGCGTGATCATTCTCGTCATTGTCATGAGTGTGTTTGCGCTTGTTGCAGAGCCGTACCGCATGGTGCGTGTTCAGGTTGCCCTGAACCCTTGGGCCGACGAGTATGGCGATGGCTATCAGGCAACGCTTGCCATCATGGCGTTTGCTTCGGGCGGCTTGTTCGGCCGCGGCATCGGTAACTCCACCATGAAGTATTCGTATCTGCCCGAGGCACACAACGACTATATTCTGGCCATTATCGGCGAGGAGGTCGGTTTTGTCGGGACCGTGCTGCTCTTCCTGGTCTTTGCGATGCTGATTTACTCAGCGTTTCGCATTGCCGAACAGGCTGCGGACCGTCGCGGAGCGCTCATGGCATCGGGTTCCGCAGTCATTCTCGCGGTACAGTTTTTGATCAATGCGCTGGGCATCCTCAACGTGTTTCCCATGACGGGTAAGCCGCTGCCATTTATCAGCTACGGCGGTTCGTCGATTATCGTATCGCTTATGCTTGCGGGGCTGATCTTGCGCGTCTCGCACGAGAGCGCCCGTCGTGATGAGTACGACCGTCGCCGCGAGAGCTTTGCCGTTATGGACGAGAGCACCGCCGGCGTGCCCCATGTGCGCGGCGATCGCCCTTCGCGCAACGGTTTTACCGTCTTGGATGGCTCTGCGTCCGAGCCGGCGGCTCGTCCGCGCCCGCGAACGGCTCCGCAGGGGCGTCCCCAACGCCCGAACCCCCGAAGCTCGGGCGGCGGATATAATCGAATCAATTTGAATTCGGACCCGTCGGCGCGTCTGCGCACCGACGATCAGGGACCGCGCGTACGAAGGGATTTTCATGACCGATAAGATGACCGTTGCTATCGCAGCCGGCGGCACGGCGGGACATATCAACCCTGCGCTTGCCTTGGCTGAGGAGTTGCGCGACCGCGGACATCATGTTGTGTTCGTGGGCCAGTCGCACAAGCTCGAGGGTCGTTTGGTTCCCGAGGCCGGGTTCGATTTTGTACCTATCACGGTCACGGGCTTCGACCGTTCCCGTCCTTGGACCGCGTTGAGCTCGCTGTGGCGCGTCAATAAGGCCAAGCGCTCGCTCGCCAGCCATTTCTCAAAGGTTGGCAAGCCCGATGCTGCCATCGGTTTTGGTGCCTACGTCGAGGTCCCGCTGCTGGGCTGGTGCAAGGATGCGGGCGTTCCGTATCTGCTGCACGAGCAGAACTCTGTTCCGGGCCTGGCCAATAAGATGATGAGTTCCCATGCCGCCCGCGTGTGTATCTCGGTGCCGGCTGCGCGCTCTGTCTTTGAGCGCGAGGGCGACCCCGAGCATGTGCTCATGACCGGTAATCCGGTGCGCCGCTCGGTCATTGAGGGCGATCGCGCCCGCGGCCGCGAGGCACTTGGCGTGCCCGAGGATGCGACGCTTCTGCTCGTCTTTGGCGGTTCGCTCGGTGCCCAGCATCTCAACGAGCGCGTAGCCTCGCTCAAGGGCGAGCTGCTGACCCGCGAGAATCTCTACATTTTGCATTCGACGGGAGCCGACGGCTTTGAGGACACCGAGCGCGCTTTGGCGCTGACGTCCGATGAGATGAAGCGCTATCGCGTCCAGCCCTACATTGACGACATGGGCGACATGCTAGCTGCAGCTGACCTGGTGCTCTCGCGCTCCGGCGCCTCGAGCGTGGCCGAGATTGCCGCCCTCGCCGTGCCTTCGGTGCTCGTGCCGTATCCGCATGCCACGGCCGACCACCAGACGACCAATGCGCGTTATCTGGTCGATGCCGGTGCCGGCGTGCTTTGTGCCGATGCCGATATCGATGCTCCGGCGTTTGCCGAGGAGCTGCTGCATCTGGTCGATGACGCTGCAGCGCGCGATGCCATGCGTCAGGCGGCGCGCGGGTTGGCTCAGGACCGCGCCGCCGCACTTTTGGCCGATGCGGTAGAGGGTTTGCGTTAGTTAGACGGGATATCGAGCTTGCGCTCGCGCGGATGAGGTAGGTGCGGTACAGTTAACGGGTTACAGGCAGTGTTTACGCAAGGAGTACACGAGCACATGGCTGATTCCCAGACTGCAACCTCCGCGCCCGAGTTCAAGAGCGCCCACTTTATCGGTATCGGTGGCGCCGGCATGAGCGGTATCGCTCTCGTTTTGCACGAGCGTGGCTATGCCGTTACCGGTTCCGACCTTAAGACCTCGCGCTACATTCGTCAGCTTACCCGTGCTGGCGTGAAGGTTCATGTGGGCCACGAGGCCGCCACGATCGATGAGGTCAAGCCCGACGTGGTCGTGGTCTCTACCGCTATTCCCGAGTCCAACCCCGAGCTTGTGCGTGCTCGCGAGCTCGGTATTCCTGTGTGGCCCCGCGCCAAGATGCTCTCGGCTTTGGGCCACGGCTACACCACCATCGCTGTTGCCGGTACGCACGGCAAGACCACGACGTCCTCGATGTGTGCCACCATGCTCGACCGCATGGGTCTGGATCCCAGCTTTTTGATCGGCGGTATCGTCGAGGGTTACGATACCAACGGAAAGAACGGCTCGGGTGACTACTTTGTCGCCGAGGCCGATGAGTCCGACAGCTCGTTCCTGTTCCTGAACCCCAACGTGGTCATCGTGACCAACGTCGAGGCCGACCATCTCGACCACTACTCGGGCATCGAGGAGATCGAGGCCACCTTTGCCAAGTTTATGGGCCTGGTTGGAGAGGGCGGTACCGTCATCGTTTGCGGTGAGGACCCGCATCTGGTCGAACTCGCCAAGTCGACGGGTCGCCACGTGCTTTCCTATGGCTTTGCCGAAACCAACGACGTCGTCTGCGTACATCCGGATGTCAAGGGCATTCAGAGCGACTTTACCGTTCGCTTTGAGGATGGGACCGAGCATGCTGTCGAGATCAAGAGCAACCCCGGTCGCCACAACATGCTCAACGCCACGGCAGTGCTAACCGTTGCCCATGTCCTGGGTCTCGACGTCGACGCCGCAGCCGAGGCGCTTTCGAGCTTTGAGGGCGTCCGCCGCCGCTTTACCCATGTGGGCGATATTGACGGCATCACCGTGGTCGATGACTACGGCCATCACCCCACCGAGATCAAGGCGACGCTTGCCGCCGCCTCGTCGCTGGGCTATAAGCATGTTGACGTCGTGTTCCAGCCGCACCGCTATTCGCGTTTGCAGGCGCTGTGCGATGACTTTGCCGATGCCTTCGCCAATGCCGATAAGCTGCTGCTCATCGATGTGTTCTCTGCCGGCGAGATGCCGATTCCTGGCGTAACCTCCAAGATGCTCGCTGACACTGTGCGCGCCAAGCACCCTGGCAAGGAGGTCGTGTACTGCTCCAGCCGTCTCGAGCTCAATCGTGAGCTCGAGAAGATGGTAGGTGAGGGCGATCTGCTGCTTACTATGGGCGCCGGCGACGTTACGACCGTTGGCCCTGAGTTCATCGAGTATCTGACTGCCAAGAAAGACGCTTAGCCCCTATGGGTCTGTTTAACGCCGTCATGGCGCTTTCGGGCATGATCGACACGGATGTAGTCGAGGATGAACGCCTTGCGCGTCATACGAGTTATCGTATCGGCGGCAAGGCCGACCTCTTCGTGACGTGCCATAGCTATCATGCCCTTCGTCGTGCCGTGGCAGTGCTCGACCGTGAGCAGGTGCCGTGGGTCATTATCGGCAAGGGATCTAATCTGCTCGTTGCCGATGCGGGCTATCGCGGCGCCGTCATTTCGCTGGGGCGTGAGTTTCAGCGCACCGTTGTTGCCGAGGACGGTTGCACGCTGACCGTTGGCGCGGGCGTTATGTTCGCACGTTTGGTCAACGATGCCCTGTCGCGCGGGCTTTCGGGCCTTGAGTTTGCGGTTGGCATCCCCGGCTCGGTCGGCGGCGCCGTATCTATGAACGCCGGTACGCGTACCGAGTGGATAGGTTCGCTTGTCGAGGATGTGGTCACGTTTGACCCGGCATCCGGCATTAAGCATTATGCGGGGTCCGAGATTGCCTGGGGCTACCGTGAGTGCAGCCTGCCGCGTAACGAGATTATTCTCGAGTGCGTGCTTAAGCTCAAGCCTGCGCCTAAGGCCGACATTCGCGAGCGTATGGAGCGGTACCTGACGAGGCGCAAACGCACGCAGCCCATGGGTCGCGCTTCTTGCGGGTCGGTCTTTCGCAATCCACCCGACGCGAGCGTTGGCAAGCTGATTGAGGATTGTGGATTAAAGGGTTTTTCGGTTGGCGGTGCGGAAGTTTCGCCCGTACACGCTAATTTTATCGTTAATAACGGTACCGCCTCGGCCGATGACGTGGCCGCGGTTATCAGGCATGTGCACGGAAAGGTGAGGGAGGCGTATGGCATCGAGCTCAGACCGGAAGTCAAATTCCTCGGCTTCTAGAGCATCGAAACCTACCTTCCGCCGCGCCGGAGGGCGTTCCGGCGCACCCGTCCAGCCTCAACGCAAGCCCCCTGTGTCCTCCAAGCCCGCTGGATCCGTACGGTCCACCAAACGTCCGGTCGTCGGCTCGCAACTTGGTGGACGCACTGCCGCAAAAAAGACGGTTCACCCGGCTCCGCGCCCCTCGGTGACGTCTAAGTCGGCGATGGGTGCCAAGCCCTCTCGCCCCATAGTGACACCCAAGCCCTCGCTGGGGGCTAAAGCGACGCATCCCGGTCGTACGTTGGGCGCTGCCAAGCCGCGCTCGTTGACGTCGGTGCCCGCCACTAAGGCACCTGCGACCAATAAGGGTATCAATCCGCTGTCGTCGCTTGGCGTCATGGCGAGTAAGACGTCCGAGGCCGCCTCTGCCGTTAAGGGCAAGGGCAAAATCGTGGGCGGTATCTTGGCGGCTGTGGCCGTGCTTGCCGTCGTTGCCATCGTCGTTATCAATTCCGGCCTGTTTGCCGCTACCGATATTCAGATCGAGGGCAGCGAGCATGTGACCAAGCACGATGCCATGCAGCTGATCAGTCTGCCCGAGAACACATCGCTCTTCAACGTAAATCCCGACCAGATTACCGAAGATCTCAAGCAGAACCCGTGGGTTTCGGGCGTGGACGTTCAACGGCAGTTTCCCCACACGCTCGTCATTACGCCGACGGAGCGCAAGGTCACCGCGATCGCTTATATAAGTTCCGACGATCTTGCCTGGGCCATCGGCGACGATGACACCTGGATCGCACCGCTTTCGACCTCTGTGGAGGTGGACGACCAGGGAAATGTCGTCACTTCGGGTGAGGGCGCCAACACATTGAGCGGTATCGATGCTGCGTTGGCGCTGGCCAAGCACTACGGGGCCGTGCTGCTTACCGATGTCTCGGCTGATGTCGAGCCGGTCTCGGGGCGGGCTGTTTCTTCCAAGGCCGTTAAAGCGGGCCTGGATTACGTGCGTGGTTTTTCCGGCGAATTCTTGGCGCAGATCAAGGATATTTCTATACCTTCGGTCGAGGCCATCTCGGCGAATCTTGATAATGGCGTTGAGGTCTCGCTGGGCGATTCTGATGATATCGCCAAGAAGGAACGCGTCGTGACCAAGCTTCTGTCGCAGGTAGAGGGCGTAACCTACATTAACGTTCGGTCTCCCGGCAACTATACGTTTAGAAACGCACCGACCGCTTAGCGTCGGTGCGTGGCTTTGTTGAGGGGCCATACCACGCCGTTTATCTGGTTTGTTTGGTTTTCACGGTCAATTATTTGACTGATACGTTCATAATGTGCAAACATAATACGGTTTACCTTTGCATTTACTTTCAACCTGAAGGTTAATGTGCGCAGGGGTCAACCCATGCTATGGCTATAACCTTTGTTCGGAGGACCGACATGCACGAGACAGAGATCAACAACTACCTTGCCGTCATTAAGGTGGTCGGCGTCGGCGGCGGCGGTACCAACGCGGTCAATCGAATGATCGAAGAGGGCATTCGTGGCGTCGAGTTTGTTGCCATCAACACCGATGCTCAGGCGCTCGCGATCTCTGATGCCGATATCAAGGTCCACATCGGCACCGACCTTACCCGCGGCCTGGGCGCTGGCGCCAACCCCGAGGTTGGTCGCAAGGCTGCCGATGAGTCCCGCGATGACATCGCCGAGGCGCTCGCTGGCGCCGACATGGTGTTCATCACCTGCGGTGAGGGCGGTGGCACCGGCACCGGCGCCGCTCCCATCGTTGCCGATATCGCGATGAACGAGGTCGGTGCGCTGACCGTCGCCGTCGTGACCAAGCCCTTCACCTTCGAGGGCCGCAAGCGTAAGAAGAGCGCCGAAGAGGGCATTAAGACCCTTTCCGATTGCGTCGACACCATGATCGTTATCCCTAACGACAAGCTGCTCGACATCGCCGAGAAGAAGACCACCATGCTCGAGGCCTTCGCGATTGCCGATGGCGTCCTTTCCCAGGGCACCCAGGGCATCACCGACCTCATCACCGTCCCGGGCATCATCAACCTGGACTTCGCTGATGTTAAGACCATCATGAAGCAGGCCGGCACCGCCATGATGGGTATCGGTACTTCTTCTGGGGACACCCGTGCCGTCGACGCCGCCCAGCAGGCTATTTCCAGCCCGCTGCTCGAGAGCTCTATCGATGGTGCTACGCGCGTCCTGCTCTCCATCGCCGGCTCCAAGGATCTGGGCATCCAAGAGATCAGCGACGCTGCCGACGTTGTCGCCAACGCCGTCGATCCCGAGGCCAACATCATCTTCGGTACCGTTGTCGACGAGTCCCTGGGCGATCAGGTGCGCATCACCGTTATCGCTACGGGCTTCTCCGACTCTAATGTCAACCGTCAGGACGAGCTCTTCGCTGCCCAGCAGTCCCAGAGCAAGGCTTCCGTTGTCGAGCCTCAGCGTACCGCTCCCGCTGCAAGCTCGGCTCAGTCTGCCCCGACCCGCAACGTCGGCGGTACGGAACTTCCCAATTTTGGTAACGACCAGTTTGAGCTTCCCGACTTCCTTAAGCGTGGTAGCTTCTAGTTCGTTTTTCTCAACGATCTGCACGGGGTGTGTCCATTTGGATGCACCCCGTTTTGTTTCTCGTTTGTAAACGAAAGTCTCCAATCTCTTTACGTTCCCCTTACGTTTGGTTCCTACCGCTACGGGTATCCTTTTGTAGAAGTATGGCAGCCGTATGGCACGGACTGCTGCGGCTTGGCCGCGATACTCGTGTTATTAGGAGGCTTTAGTATGGCAGCACGTGCGGACAACGTTTCGCGTGTCGACCATGATGGAGTTACGTTGGTAGAGGGCGCGACGCACGATGTCCGCTTTGCCTTCACCGAACGCACTGGCGGTGTTTCCGAAGATGCGTACTCCTCACTCAATCTGGGCTCGCATGTTGGCGATGACCCCTTTGCCGTTCAAGAAAATCGTCGCCGCGTACTCGAGGCCATGGGTGTTGCCGAGTGCGAGCACAACCTGCTTGTCCCCAATCAGGTACACGGTGACAATGTCGTGACGGTGACCTCGAACGGCGCCGATGATCTCGAGAACATTCGCGAGCAGATTGCCGAGGGCTGCGATGCCCTCGTCTGCACGGCGCATGAGGTGCCCGTGATGCTTTGCTTTGCCGATTGTGTTCCCGTTGTGCTGGTGGCTCCCGGCGGCTTTGCCGTGGTGCATTCTGGCTGGAAGGGCACGATTGTGCGCATTTCCGCCAAGGCGTGCCAAGCGCTCTGCGAGGCGGCTGGCTGCAAGCCAGACGACATCTCTGCCTATATTGGGCCCCATATCCTGGGTGACGAGTACGAGGTGTCCCAAGAACTTATGGACCGCTTTGCCTCCGAGTTCGCGTGCATCGATGCTGCCGCTTCTCGTATGCTCGATCTTTCCGCCGCCATTCGCGAGGCGTTGATGGACGCCGGCGTCGAAGCGAACGGCATTGTGGACACCAAGCTCTCCACCGTTCGTCAGAACGACCGCTTTTATTCCTACCGCAACGAGGGTGGCACCTGTGGGCGCCATGCTGCGATCGGCGTGATGCTATGAGAAAGATCGCATCGGTCCTAAGCGCGGCAGTGCTCACGCTTACGCTGTGTGCCTGCTCCTCGGGATCTTCCACGTCTTCTATCACCGTGGCCGGCTCGACCACTTGCCTTCCCATTGCCGAGATTGCGGCCGAGGGCTTTAAGGAGGAGACCGGCACCGACGTGCTTGTCTCTGGCCTTGGCTCTTCTGCCGGTATCGAGGCCGTCAGCAACGGCACGGCTGACATCGCCAGCTCGTCTCGTGGCCTCAATGCCGACGAGCAGGATCTGGGCCTGACCCCGATTGTAATCGCGCACGACGGCATCGCAGTCATCGTGAACGACGATAATCCGGTCGACAACCTCTCGACCGAGCAGCTTCGCGACATATACGCCGGTAAGATTACCAACTGGAAGGAAGTCGGCGGAGAGGACCTGAAGATTCAGGTTATTAACCGCGATGAGGCGTCCGGTACGCGCGAGGCCTTCCGTACCATCGTGATGGACGGCACGCCGTTCGATCGTCGCTCTGCCGTTCTTTCGGGCACGGGCCAGGTACGCGATGTCGTGTCCCGTTCGCGTGGTGCTATTGGCTACATCTCGCTGGGTTTTGTCGAGAGCCTCAACGCTAAGACTTCGGTTAAGGCTGTTTCGGTCAACCATGTCGAGGCATCCGAGAAGACGGTCGCAAGTGGCGGCTACCCCATCTCGCGCGACCTTTACTTCTTTGTGAAGGGTACGCCTTCGCAGCGTGCACAGGACTACATTGACTATGTGACGTCGGAGAAGATGGACAAGCAGATTCGCGAGGCGGGCTTTATTCCCGTCACCAACGACGGAAAGGGGAGTGAGTAGCATGGAAGCACAGGAAACCCCCCAGATTGAGCGAGAGGCTCAGGCGCCCAAAAAGCGTGAGTTGGCGTTGGTGTCGCGCAGCACCTATCTCAAAGAGAAGGCGCTGCAGTGGATTTTCTTTGCTTGCGCGTTCTTGGCGGTCGTCACCGTCATCCTGATTTTTGTCTTTACCACGTACTCGGCGTTGCCCGTCTTTACCGACATCGGTCTGGCGGACTTCTTTAGCTTTACGTGGGCGCCCTCCGAGGGCCACTACGGCATCATGTCGCTGCTGGCGGGCTCTGGTCTGGTGACGGTCGGTGCGCTCGCCATGGGTGTGCCCCTGGGTGTGGGCACGGCCGTGTATCTGGTCGAGATCGCCGGCAAGCGCGTGCGCAGTCTCATCAGCCCCGCCGTCGACCTGCTGGCGGGTATCCCCTCCATCATCTACGGTTTCTTTGGCATGGTCATCATCCGTCCGTTTATCGCGCAGCTGACCGGCGGTCTTGGCTTTGGTGCGCTGACAGCGTGGCTCGTGCTCGCCATCATGATCGTTCCCACCATCACCACGCTCACCATCGATGCCCTCAATTCCATTCCCATGGGCATTCGCGAGGCATCCTATGCCATGGGTGCCACCAAGTGGCAGACCATCTACAAGGTCGTGCTGCCTGCAGCCAAGTTGGGCATCGTCGATGCGATTGTCTTGGGCATGGGTCGTGCCATCGGTGAGACCATGGCCGTGCTCATGGTCGTTGGCAACGCTCCGGTTATCCCGGACAGCATCTCGAGCCCCATCTCGACGCTCACGAGCCAGATCGCGCTCGACATGAGCTATTCCTCGGGCCTGCACCGCTCGGCTCTGTTTGGCATGGGCGTGGTCCTGTTTATCATTTCCGCCGCATTGGTGGGCATCGTCCGTCTGATTTCCAAGAAGAAGAGGGGGTAGGCTATGTCCGATTCCGTTGACACGACGGTCGATACGACCTCGTCGCGCGAACGCATCAAGCGTGCCCTTTCCCATGGTAAGAAGGGCCGCATCAACAAGGATCTGTCCAACAAGATTATGCTCGGCGTGTTTCGTGCCGCGGCCTATATCACCACGATGGTGCTGGTCGCCATCATCGCCTATGTAGTTATCAACGGTCTGCCGCACATCTCGCTCGACTTTATCTTTGGCTGGCCGCAGGGCGTAAACGCCGAGGGCGGCATTTGGCCCACTATCGTCTCGACCGTCTACGTGACGGCGCTCGCCATGCTCATCTGCACGCCGGTTGCCGTCTTGGCTGCGGTCTATCTGGCTGAATATGCCAAGCAGGGCAAGGTTGTCGACATCATTCGCTATGCTGCCGATGCCCTGGCCTCGGTGCCCTCCATTGTTATGGGCCTTTTTGGCTACGCCTTGTTTGTCGAGGCCATGGGCCTGGGTCTTTCGATGGTTTCGGCCGCCCTGGCGCTCGCACTTCTGATGCTGCCCATTGTCATGCGTACCACCGAGGAGGCAATCCGCGCCGTTCCGCGCTATATCCGTTGGGGCGCATATGGCCTGGGTGCCACCAAGTGGCAGGTCGTCTCCAAGATCGTGCTTCCTTCGGCTTTTGGTCGCATCGCCACCGGCATCGTACTTGCCATCGGCCGCGCCATCGGCGAGACCGCCGTGGTGCTCTACACCATGGGCCAGGCCATCAACCTGCCCATTTCGCCGCTCGATTCCGGTCGCCCCATGACCGTTCACCTTTATCTGCTTGCCAATGACGGCATCAACATGAACGCAGCCTACGGCACCGCGCTTTTGCTGATGGCGATTATTCTGGCCTTCAACCTGTTTGCGCGTTATCTGTCGCGCAAACGCCGCTAGTTAAGGAGTCCCATGTCCGTCTATCAGTCCGCTCCCACGCTGGAGCAAGCGGCCATCACGGCCAAGGATTTCAACTTTTGGTACGGTGACTTTCATGCGCTGACGGGGCTCGACCTCAACATCGCCAAAAACGCCATTACCTCGTTTATCGGCCCTTCGGGCTGCGGCAAATCGACGTTTTTGCGCTGTATCAACCGTATGAACGACCTTATCGAGGGCACGCGCGTCGAGGGCACCATGACGCTCGACGGCAACGATATCTATGCCGAGGGCGTCGACCCGGTCGACCTTCGCCGCCGCGTGGGCATGATTTTTCAGCAGCCCAACCCGTTCCCTAAATCCATCTACGAGAATGTTGCTTTTGGCCCTCGTCTGCAGGGCGTGACTAGCAAAAGCGACCTCGATGACATCGTGGAAGAATCGCTCAAGCGCGCCAACCTCTGGAAAGAGGTATCCAATCAGCTCAACAAGGATGGTTTGGCGCTCTCGGGTGGTCAGCAGCAGCGTCTGTGCATCGCGCGTGTGCTCGCGGTGCAGCCCGATGTCCTTCTGATGGACGAGCCCTGCTCCGCCATCGACCCCACGTCCGTCTCCAAGGTCGAGGATCTGATGGCCGAGCTGGCGCCCGAGATGACGATCATCATCGTCACACATTCAATGCAGCAGGCAGCTCGCATTAGCGACTACACCGCCTTCTTCTTGCAGGAGGTCGCCGGCGAGCCCGCCACGCTCATCGAGTATGGTCAAACCGACGCGATCTTCACCAGCCCGGTGGATTCGCGGACGGAAGACTATATCACCGGCCGCTTTGGCTGATCGGTGCGACTAGTCCCAAGCCGATCGGACCTGGTCCGGTGCGTATTCACTGTGCGGGCGGCATGACCGCACCCAACTGATTGGAGTGAACCATGCGCAAACTGTTTTCCCGTCAGCTCGTCGAGGCTCGTCACGAGATGTTGAGCATCTACGAGGCTGTAGACCTGGCTCTTCACGACGCCGTGAAGGCCTATGTGACCGACGACCGCAAGCTCGCCACCAAGACCAAGAAGCGCACGCTTTCGATTGACGCGCGCTGCGCCAACCTGGAGGCCGTGTGCTACAACCTGATCGCTACACAGTCGCCGGTCGCCTCCGACTTCCGCTTGCTGCAGACAATCATCTACGTCGACTTTAACCTGCAGCGCATGACCGATAAGGTTCGCCAGATCTGCCGCGCCACGCGCCATATGGTCAAGGCCGATATCTCGCTGCCCCAGGAGCTCGTCGGTACGGTTGAGGCCGAGGCCGAAGCCGTATACCAGGTGCTGGGCTCGTCGCTTTCCGCGCTCGTCACCAACGACATGTCCATCATCTGCAACTTGGCCGTCGAGGACGAGCCGGTGCATGCGGCCTATGAGAAGTTCTTCCGTACCTTCAACCGCATGGACGCGGGCGAGTTTATGGACGACGACAGCAACTATGACGATCTGCGCCGCGCCATCATGGTTTCGCGCTACCTCGATCGCATCGCCTCGATTTCCATCGATGCCGCCTGCCGTCTGACCTTCCTTTTGACCGGCCAGCGCATGAACGCCGGCGATATCGCCCGTACGGACGAGGATGAGCTCGAGAGCATGCGCGTGCCTTCGGGCGAGGGCGTCATCATGAGGCCAGCTGTCGATGCGCGCTTTGTTGCCAAGGTGCCCGCTAACGAGGTGAGCGAGGGTCTGCGCTACCTGCTCGAGCACCTCGAGGACGAGGACGATACCGAGGATGACGAGGAGTAGGGTAGCTCCGTTCGTCGAAAGATTGTAAATACCTAAGTGAGCGCGGCCTTGCACATGCAGGGCCGCGCTCTTGCGTTAGCATGGGACTACTTGTACGTCTGTCTGCGGAGGCGATTGGCAATGGATAATTATTTGGACTTGATGCGCGCTCGCCGCGAGCAGATTCTCGAACGCTTTTATGCCGCACTCGATCGCGCGGGCCGTTCTCACGATGCCGCACGTCTGATTGCCGTCTCCAAGACCGTTGGCGTCGATGAGACCGTTGCCGCCATCCAGGCAGGGTATCGTCATTTTGCCGAGAACCGTCCGCAGGAGCTTGTTCGCAAGCTTGCGGGGCTGGCGGAGCATCCGGAACTGCCCGAGGTGCGCTTCGATATGATCGGTAATCTTCAGACCAACAAGATCAATGCGGTGCTGGGTGCGGCCGAGCTGATTCATTCGGTGGGGTCGCTTCATTTGGCGCAGGCTATCTCGAGCCGTGCCGTCCGCAAGATTGAGGCGGGCGAGCTTGCCGGTCCTCAGCATGTGCTGATCGAGGTCAATGTAAGCGGCGAGGAGTCCAAGGGCGGCTTTTCGCCCGATGAGGTTCGTGCCGCGGCTGGCGAGCTTGCGGAGCTTGAGGGAATTTACGTACAGGGGCTTATGACCATGGCGCCCCGGGGGAATAAGGATGTGGCGCGCCGCACCTTTGCCGGGCTGCGTGAGTTGAGGGATGAGCTGGAGACGGCACACCCCGATCTGTGTCTGCCTGAGCTATCTTGTGGCATGAGCGAGGACTTTGAGCCTGCCCTTGAGGAAGGCTCGACGCTTGTTCGCCTGGGCAGGGTAGTATTTAGCCCGGAGTTTGAAGTAAAATAAGAGCCTGAAGTGCGCGCTGATTATCAGAGCGCCTGCATTAGACCGTGAGAGGACACAACCATGGGTTTCCTTGACGAAATTAAAAATAAAATGCACCTAGGCGGCCAGCAGGGTTATGACCAGGGTTATGGCCAGGATGATGACTACGGTTACGATGACGGCTATGACGACGGCTATCAGAACAACGGCTACAGCGGTGCTTCGGGCGAGGGCTTCTACACGCAAGATGAACCGAGCAATGGACTGCTGGGGCAGACACGCCGCGGAGAGGCTGAGTCGGTTGCTGTGTACACGCGTTCCGGTCAACTGATCGGCGACGACTCCCGTCACGCTACGACGTACAATCCGCCTTCGCGCTCTCAGGATGCCGCTGCGGGCGGTTATCGTCCCGGCGCCTATGACACGCCGTCAAGCTACGCCGAGAACGCTCGGGTCCGCGCGGCCGCTGTGCCCGCTCCTGCTTCAACGCCGAGCGATGCCTCTGCCTATGCGAGCAATATCATCAACGCCACGCCTCAGTTGCCGGCCTACGTTCTTCGTCCGGAGAGCTATGACGACGTGGAGACGGTCGTGCGCCGCGTGCGTACCAAGCAGCCTGTCGCGCTGATCTTTGTGGGCGTTCGCACCGAGGTCGCCAAACGCGTCCTGGACTTTAGCTATGGCTTTGCCTGCGGCCTGGGCGCTTCGGTCAAAGAAGTGGGCGATCGCGTGTTTATGGTGCTGCCCGCCGGCTGCGAGGTCAAGGATTCGGATCTCAAGAAGCTTCGCGCCGACGGCTATCTCAAGTAAAGACAAGGCGAGGAGATTCCCATCAACATCTACACCATCGTTCAGCTTGTCAACACGCTGTTTAATTTTTATTCCACGTTGATTGTGGTCTACTGCTTTATGACGTGGATTCCCATGAAGCAGGGTGGTTTGCTACAGGATATCGCGGCGGTGCTCGATAGCGTTTGCGGCCCTTGGCTCAACCTGTTTCGCCGGTTTATGCCGCCGATGGGCGGTATCGATTTTTCACCGGTCGTTGCGATTATTGCGTTGCAGTTGGTGCAGAAGCTCATTCTGCAGCTACTTATAGGTATACTCGTATAGGACTGGCTCAGTAACCTATGTCGGGCGCTTAGCGCCAAGGCGATGATAAAGGAGAACTTGTTATGGCTATCACCCCTGCTGACATCCAGGCTCAGACCTTCTCTGAGGCCAAGCGCGGCTACGATCCCGCCGAGGTCGACGTCTTCCTGGAGACCCTGTCCTCCGAGGTCGACGCTATGCTTGCCAAGATCGTTGATCTTAAGGGTCGCCTGACCGCCACCGAGCAGCAGCTTGCCGATACGCAGGCTCAGCTTGCGCAGGCCCAGGATTCTGCTGCTCAGGCTGCCCCTGTCGCCACTCCCGCTCCCGATTTCTCCGCTCAGGAGCGTCAGATTTCCGCCGCTCTCATTGCGGCTCAGCAGACCGCCGAGGCGATTGTCAACGACGCTAACGAGAATGCTGACCGCATCCGCAACGAGGCCGACGCCAAGGCCCGCGAGGTCATCCGTCAGGCCCTGACCGAGAAGCAGGCCGAGCTCGAGGAGATTGACCGTCTGAAGGCTTCCCGCGAGGAGTTCAAGGCCGAGTATCTTAAGCTCATTCAGCACTTTATGGACGATGCTCAGAATTCCTTCCCGGCCGATCTGCTGGCTTCTACGCCGGTCGGTTCCGCGGCTTCTCCTGCCGTGACCATGCCTGCCGCCGAGCCGCTGCCTGTCGCTGATCCGGTTGTCCCCGTGGCCGACCCCTTCGCCCCGATTGACAACTTTGCCGCGGACGACCTGGACTAGCGCCAAAACTACAATCTAGCTCTTAAAAGGAGCTCGCGCTTGCGAGCTCCTTTTTTGTAGCTGTATACGGGTTGGGAAGCAAAACGCCGAGCTCTGCGTGCGATAGGGCAGAACTCGGCGAACGTTTGAGCGGTAAAAGGTAGATTTTAGGGCATGGGCCAAAAACTACTTGAGGAGGAAATTGGATAGGGGAATGGTGCGGGCCTCGCGATGCTCGGGGTCGGCGATATGGTCGGCGGGATAGCCGCAGACGAGCATGTGGTAGGGATAAACGCCCTCGGGCAGGTTGAACTGCTCGCGGGCTAGCTCAGGCTTAAAATGGCATACCCAGCACGTTCCCAGGCCCTGTTCTTCGGCCTCCATCATCATCTGATCGCAAACAATCGAGGTGTCGATAGCGCTGGAGTTCATCTGGTCATAGGGACGCACCCAAGCATCGTTGGTAACGCTGCAAACGAGGAAGATGAGCGGAGCGCCAAAGATGGACCCATCACGAGCAAACCGAGGCTGACAAGCAGCTGCCTTTTCCAGAAGCTCAGGCGTATCTAACACCATCACACGGGTTGGATGATTATTGCAAGCAGAAGGAGCAATGCGCCCAGCCTCAACAATGGTATCCACCACAGCCTGCTCAACAGAACGATCCTCAAACAAACGACAAGAATACCGAGACCGAGCCAGATCCATATACGACATACAAGCCCTCCAACAATTAAAAATCAAACAAACCCAAAGTAACCTAAAGAGTACCCAAAGCAGCAATCAGTCAAACGCTCACCAAGGGCCAAAGTGTCCGAGCGGGTACCAAAGGGCCCTTCAGCCAAACCCCCATTGCGCTAAAACTATCAGCCAAAGTTCCAATGGTGGTACGTAAGGCGAAGGGCCGGCACCTGTTTACTTTCGAACGACTCTGCTACGCAGCCGGAGTGAGAAAGCAAACAGGTGCCGGCCCTTCGCCAGTGGGATACGTACCCCCAATTAACTGTTCTTCATGACAATCGAATCCACGACATCGGCCACATTCTCGCAGCAGTCGGCGCAGTACTCCAAGAAGGCGTACACGTCACGCCAGGCGATGACCTCGAGCGGGTCCTTGCCGTTGACGTGCAGGTTACGCATGGCGTTGATGTAGAGTTCGTCGGCCTCGGACTCGATGGTGTTGATCTGGATGACGAGCTCGCGCAGCGTTTTGGACTTGCGGTAGTTGGGCAACTCGACCATCAGGTCCTTCATGGCGCGGCAGGCGTCGGTCACCTTGTGGGCGATCACGATGGCATCGGGGTGGATGCTCTGGATGTTGGTGAAGTAGAGGCGCTGCACGACACCCTCAATACGGTCGAGCACGGTATCGAGCGAGCAGCTCATGAGGTTAAGGTCCTCGCGCTCAAGCGGGGTGATAAAGGCCGTGAGCAGGGCGTCTTCGAGCTCATGGTGCTTCTTGTCTGCTGCATGCTCAATCGCATGCATCTTCTCGAGCATGTCGTGGATCTGCGCGGGGTCAAAGTTCTCAAAAATCTTGGTGAGCAGCTCGGCTGCCTGAACGGCAAAGTCGGCGCAGGCGACGTAGTTGTCAAAGTAGAACGAATCGGGTTTCTTTGCCATGAGTGATCCTTTCGGGGCGAAGACGGGTGGGCGAGGTAATGCGGTCCGGATGGACGTTCGGTTTGACTAGAGGAGCATCATGAACAGCCTGGCCATGACAAAGCTGATGAGTCCACAGGCGGGGAAGGTGAAGAACCACGTGAACATCATGTCCTTGACCACGCCGAAGTTGATGGCCGAGAGGCGCTTGACGGCGCCAACGCCCATGATGGCGCAGGTCTTGATGTGCGTGGAGGACACGGGGATACCGGTGAGCGTGGCAAGCAGCAGGTTTGCGGCTCCTGCCAGGTCGGCAGAGAAGCCCTGATACTTCTCAAGCTTAACCATGCTCTGGCCGACGGACTTGATGATACGCTCACCGCCCACGCTGGTGCCGATGCCCATGGTGGCCGAGCACAGCAGCATGATCCAGATGGGGATGCCGGCGTCGCCGACGCCGGTCTGTCCGTTGGCAAAGGCGACACCTAAAAAGAGCACGCCGATGAACTTTTGTCCATCCTGCGCGCCGTGCATAAAGCTCATGGCCGCGGCGCTCGCGATCTGAGCATATTTAAAGAAGACGTTGGCACGTCGCCTGTTGGCGGCGGCGAAAAGAATCGAGACGAGCTTGCACAGGACCCAGCCCATGACAAAGCCCAGACCGATGGAGAGCGCCAGGCCGTAGATGACCTTCATCCACTCGTGGACATTGACGCTGCTGGCGCCGCCGAGGGCGATGGCAGCGCCGGTCAGGCCGGCGATGAGGCTGTGGCTCTGCGAGGTGGGGATGCCAAAACGCGATGCCGTGGCGCCGTAGACGACGATGGAGAACAGGGCCGCGCAGAGGCACGCGAGCGCCATGGTGCTCTTTCCGCCAAAGTCGACGATATGGGAGATGGTGTTGGCAACGCTGGCATTAAAGTGCGTCATGATGAGCACGCCCAAAAAGTTGAACGCGGCACTCATGAGAATGGCGGCGCGGGCGGGCATGCAACGCGTGGTGACACAGGTCGCGATGGCGTTGGGCGCGTCGGTCCATCCGTTGACGAAGATGGCGCCGAGCGCGAGGAACACGGTGACGGCAAGGACTGGGTTCGAAACAAGTTGGCCGAGGAAGGCTGAGAACGTTACGTCCATATATGGGCTTTCTCGAAGTTTGCAGAAACGTTACAAAAACATGATAAATCGTATCACCTCCTGCGGGTTTCTTTACCGAGTTCTGACGGGAGAAGTGAATTTTTTGGCACTAAAATTGAATATTAGCCCTGTTGACCGCGGGTGTTCTTTTTGCTAACACGCCGTGAGGACACGTGCGCTCGCTCCGACACCCCAAAACCACAGTCTGTTCGCTTTACAATATGCAAACATGCGTTCGATAATAGGGGCATGGAATATCGACAGACAGATGGCAAAACTCGGCGCGTGCACAAGCAGTATGTGGACGTCGTGGCCCGCATCCTCGCGGGCGGACAAGTTGTGCCGGTTACCGTCTGCTGGGTCGACGGTCGCTGCTTTACGATTGACGAGATTGTCTCGTCTACCGGTTTTGGCCTGACGGTTCACGGCATTCGTACGGCAACCTATAAGGTTCGTTTTGGCGGACATACGACCGAGCTGTATCTGGAAGACCAGGCGCGTGAGCGACCGGATGGCTCGCAGGCTCATCTGATGCGGTGGTGGGTGTGGGCGTTCGACCGCACACTCGAGAGTGAGCGCCGCGGGTAAGAGCGCGCGCCATTCGGGTACAATGGCAGGAATCTTGTCACCTACGGCGCTGTCGCGGCGCTTTTTGAAAGGACGAAATTATGAACGATATCCAGGGCTATCAGAACGGCCCCATCGAGACCGGCGCAAGCCGTGCCAAGGAGATGTCGCCGCGCGCGTACAACCTTGCCATGTCTGCCCTGATCTTTTTGGGTTTTTGCGCTATGGGCGCTGGCGCCTACTTTACGGGCACCATGTCGTTTGCGCGCATGATGATGAGTGGCGCCGCCCTGCCGCTGGTCTTTGGCTCGTTTATCCTGACCATTGTCGGCATCGTCATGATGTCGGCCGCCGCCAGCAAGCAGTCCGTGGGCCTGTCGCTCGCGGGTTACGCGATCTTTGCGAGCACCTTTGGTCTGACCGCGTCGTTTGGCCTTGCCAACTACGACCTGCCCACCATCAACACCGCCTTTATCGCCACTGCCGCCATCACCTTTGTCTTTGGCGCACTGGGCGTGACCTTCCCCAAATTCTTCCAGCGTGTGTATGGCATTGGTTTTGGTATTCTGCTTGCCACGATTCTGGTCGAGATCGTGCTGATGTTCATGGGCGTCTCGCAGACCATCACCGACCTGATCGTGATTGTGGTGTTCGCCGGCTTTATTGGCTACGACACCTATGTGGCCACGACGGTGCCGCCCACGCTGCCCAACGCCGTGCTCATGGCGTCCAACCTGTTCGTGGACATTATCAACGTGTTCCTGCGCATCCTGAACATCCTTGGTCGTCGCGACTAGTGCCAGATTGCAGCGGTGCTTGCCGCGCGCAAATCAATGCGAAAGGCGGTCCTTCGGGGCCGCCTTTTTTGTACGCGGCGGGGTATCATGGATGGGAAAAGCCGATAGCGGCAGCGACCGAGAAAGGTGACCACTTATGGCAGACGTCGACAACAGGAACCGTAACCGTAGGCCCAACCGCGCGGGACAGCCCAATCCCAAGCGCGAGGCCCGTGCCAAGGCCGCCGAGCGTCACGTGGCGACTGTGTCCGAAGCGTGCGCAAAGGATATCGAGCGCTCGCTTGCCGGCGTGCGCGAGTTCGAGGGCAGGCCTGCCGGATTTGTCGCGGCGATGAAGGCTAAGGCCCAGGTGGCTGCTGCCGAAGAGCAGGTTGCCGATGAGTCTGAGGCCGCCGAGGTTGTGCCTGCCGAGACCGAGGTCGTGGCCGAGCCTGTGCCCGCAGAGGAAGCCACGGAGACCGAGCCCGCGCCTGCTGCCGAGGAGCCCGCTCCGGTCCTGCCCGAGGTCACCGTGCTCGACGCCTCTGCCACGCAGGCCATTCTGGATAACGGCCGAGGCTACGCGCAGTTCTGCGACATGGCCGTGCTCGCCTTTGCCTCGTTCACCAACCCGGGCGGCGGCTACATCCAGGGTTATCTGGGTCAGGAGGCCACGCTCTGTGCCGATTCGTATCTGTACAACGTTCTCGATAAGCAGCGCAAATGGTACGGCGAGAACCGTCGCCGCAACATCAACTGCGAGCTTTATCGCAACCGTGCGCTGGTGGTGCCCGCGGTGCGCTTCGACCGCAACCACGTGCATGCGTATGCCGACGTGATCGTGGCCGCCGCGCCCAACGCCAAGCGCGCTCGCCAGGAGTATCGCGTGGGTGACGATGCCCTGCTGGACGCCCTGCGCGATCGCATCCGCTTTGTGCTTGCCATCTGCGACGAGCTGGGTCGCGAGAAGCTCGTGCTGGGCGCTTGGGGCTGCGACAACAACGGCTTTGGCGCCGAGGCCGTGGCCGAGCTCTTCCGCAAGGAGCTCGCATCGGGCGACTTTAAGGTCAAGCAGGTCTTTTTTGCCGTGCCCTCTACGCGCTGGGACGAAGATTTTGCCAAGTTCGAGCACGTGCTGGCAAACTTCCCCGAGCGCAACGAGGAGTCCTATGCCCAGGTTGCCGCTCGCGCTGCGGCTGTCCGCGCCGCCGAGCAGGCCCAGGCTGCCGCCGAGGACGATGAAGACGATGACGATTGGCGCAAGTACCTGTAATCGGTATGTGCTGACAGATAGGTCGATCCGGCGGGAGAGACTGCTCCCGCCGACTTTTTCTTTTTACTAGAGGAAGGGCTTACGATGAAAAACGTTCTATGCTTTGGCGACAGCAATACCTACGGCTATGATCCGGCGGGCATGCGCGACGGCACCGCGGTACGCTATGCGCACGATGTGCGCTGGTGCGGCGTGGCCCAGCGCGACCTGGGCGAGGGCTGGCACGTGATTGAGGAAGGCCTCAACGGCCGCACGACGGTACGCGACGACATGTGCCATCTGGACACTAATCTCAACGGCATCCGCGCGTTGCCGATGCTGCTCGAGGCTCATAAGCCGCTGGATGCGATCGTGATTATGCTGGGCACCAACGACTGCAAGACGGTCTTTAGCGTGGGGGCTGCCGATATCGCTGACGGTGCCATGGCGCTGATTCGCACCGTCCGCGCGTTTCCCTGGACCGAAGCCGCGCCCTGCCCGCGTATTCTGCTGATGGCGCCTATCAAGATTAAACCGCAGATCGCCGATGTGTACATGACCGACTTTGACGAGCGCTCCGTCGAGGCCTCGGAGCATTTTGCCGAATACTATGCGTATGTCGCTGAGCAGTTTGGCTGCGACTTTTTGAATGCCGCTGATTTTGCCGAGCCGGGCGATATCGATTATCTGCACATGATGCCCGAAAGCCACGAGAGCCTGGGCCACGCCGTGGCAGCCAAGCTCCAAGAGATGCTTGGTCAGTAGCGCGACCCCAAACCACCACAAAGGGACAGGCGCCTTTGTGGTGGTTTGTGCGGTGGTTTTGGCTGCTGGCTTTTTAGTACTGCCACATGTGGTTGACGGGGCCGGAGCCCTTGCCCATGTTCAGGCCGGCGGCGAGAGCGCCGGTTAGGTAGGCCTTGCCGGCGTTGACGGCATCGGCAAGATCCATGCCCTGGGCCAGCGCGCAGGCGATGGCGGACGAAAGCGTACAGCCGGTACCATGCGTGTTGTCGGTCTCGATGCGCTTGTGGCGGAACCACGTGGTGAGCGGATCGCCCAGGTGGTTGCCCTCGTCATCGAGCGGCGCGGGCTCTGCTAGTACATCGTTGGCCTCGTTGACAAAATGCCCGCCCTTAACGAGGGACGCGCAGCCAAAACGGCGGGTGAGGAGCATGGCGGCATTTTGCTGTGTGCGCTCGGAATCGACCTCGTAGTCGAGCAGCGCCATGGCCTCGGGAATGTTGGGCGTGATGACGGTCGCCAGCGGGAACAGGCGGCGTGTAAGCGCTTCGGCGGCGTCCTCGGCGATGAGACGAGCGCCCGAAGTGGCGACCATGACGGGATCGACGACGATATTTTGTGCGTCCCAGGCGCTCAGGCGGTCGGCTATGACTTCGATAATCTCGGCAGAAGAAACCATGCCGATCTTGACGGCACTGGGGCGGATATCGTCAAAAACGGCATCGATCTGCGCCGCGACAATACCCGGGGAGATGTTCTGCACGGCGGTGACGCCTAGGGTGTTCTGTGCGGTGATGGCCGTGATGACCGTCTCGGCATACAGGCGGTGCGCCGTGATGGTCTTGATGTCGGCCTGAATGCCGGCACCGCCGCTGGAATCGGATCCTGCGATGGACAGGACGGCAGGTACCTTACTACGATCCATGTTCGCTCCCTTGTTCGGTCGGATTCAAATGGGTCTCCTGCCCGCATTATAAAGTTGCCCGGGCCGGCTGTATGCCGATCCCGGGCGGGTGGCGCAATCTTTACGTAAATGTAAGAAAATGTTCACACGTCAACAATTGACGAACGCCTTGTGGCCGATTATGGCTCCGGTGACGAGTTAGTCCTCCATGCCGAGGTCGATCGTCGTGCCCTCGAACACCTTGTTGACGGTGCGGACGGCGCACATCTTGCCGCACATGGTGCAGGTGCCCTCGGTGGCAGCAGGGGATTCCTCGTAGCGCTTCTTGCCGGTGACCGGGTCGAGCGCGCACGTCCACATGGCGTCCCAGTCGAGCTTGCGGCGTGCCTGGCCCATCTTGTCGTCCATGTCGCGGGCGTGGGGCACTTTTTTGGCGATGTCGGCGGCGTGTGCGGCAATCTTGGTGGCCATGAGGCCGTCGAGCACATCCTGGGCGTTAGGCAGGCATAGGTGCTCTGCCGGTGTCACGTAGCACAAAAAGTCGGCACCCGAGCTCGCGGAGATGGCGCCACCGATGGCTGCGGTGATGTGGTCGTAGCCCACGCCGATATCGGTCACCAGCGGCCCGAGCACGTAGAACGGGGCGTTGTGGCACAGGCGCTTCTGCAGTTTCATGTTGGCGGCGATCTCGTCGAGCGCCATGTGCCCCGGGCCCTCGACCATGACCTGGACGCCGGCGGCCCAAGCGCGCTTGCACAGCTTGCCCAGCTCGATCATCTCGGCGGTCTCGGTGGCGTCGTTGGAGTCGTAGAGGCAGCCCGGGCGGCAGGAGTCGCCGAGCGAAATCGTCACGTCGTACTCGTGGCAGATCTCGAGCAGCTCGTCAAAGTACTCGTAGAAGGGGTTCTCGTTGCCGGTGACCTCCATCCAGCCAAACAGCAGTGAGCCGCCGCGGCTGACGATGTTCATGAGACGGCCGGTCTCCTTAAAGGTTTTGGTGACCGACTTGTTGATGCCGCAGTGGATGGTCATAAAGTCCACGCCGTCCTCGGCGTGCGCGCGCACGACCTCGAACAGGTCGTCCTTGGTAAGCTTGACAAGCGGCTTTTCCATGTAGCCGATGGCGTCGTACATGGGGACGGTGCCCACCATGAGCGGCGTCTCGTCGATGAGCTGCTGGCGGAATTGGCGCGTCTTGCCCGAGTTGGAGAGGTCCATGATGGCGTCGGCGCCAAAGTCCTCGGCGATCTTGACCTTCTTCCATTCCTCGGCGGCATCGGCCTTGTCGCCCGAGATGCCCAGGTTGACGTTGACCTTGGTAGACAGGCCCTCGCCGACGCCAAAGGCGCGCATGCCCTTTTTGATATGCACGATGTTGGCGGGAATGGCGATGCGGCCGTCGGCCACGCGCTCGCGGATGTACTCGGGGTCGCGATGCTCGCGCTCGGCAACCTCCTTCATCTGCGGTGTGATTTGTCCGGCGCGGGCGAAATCGATTTGCGTGACGAGCTTGGGCTCGGTCTGTGTGCTCATTGGCACGGCTCCCTTCGTTGGCATTACCCATATCAGGTTTGCGGGTCAGGGCGGGCGCGCCCAGTCTCAGCCTGCCGTCTTGTCCTGCAAGCTCCCCGTTTATGTGACGGGCTCAAGTATAGCTCGAATGGGTACGATTGACGCGACGAGCATGCCCGCGGGGAGGCGAACATGGAAGACAAGCATCTGTATCGAGAGACGCAGTGGGATGTGTCGGCCGAGGAGAGCCGCGCCCATCATGGGCTGGTCGCAATTGGTTTCGCGATTCTTGTCGTGATGGTGATTGCCTGTTGTATCTGGACGTTCGGCGGGCGTGGGGGAGTTTCCTGGACGTTTGAGGCGGACGATAGCCTGCCGATTATGACGGCGAAGGTCGCGGGTGGCAATACCGTTGCCGCGCCGGGCGACTATTGGTATCCGCGCGACATGTTTGTGCAACTGCAGCTGAGCGGTGGTTCCATTCCTGGTGAAGAGATCGAGCGTGTGACCTTCGATGCGTCGCTTAGGACGCTGTCGGTCGAGCTCAAAGATCAGGGGGATGTACCCACGACCATGGATATAGCCCTGACGGAATGGCGCCTGGAGCCTCCGTCGGGTGTTGAGGCGTCCGAGGTGGAGCACGTTAAGGTTACCTACCAAGATGGCTCGACGACCGAGATTGCAAAAGCCGACGGCCTGGCGGAATAGACGCCGTGCCTAGGCAGCACATTCAAAAGTAGCGGTAGTCCTACAAGGCCTGTTCGTTCAGGAAGACCAAAGTGTTTTTATTTGAAAGCTCGGGAAAGTAACGATAACCAACGTCGAACGCGGTGAGCCCGCTTACATCCTCGAACTTTTTTTCTGCCATCCAGCGCACCATGGAGCCGCGCGCTTTTTTGCTGGCGGTCGAGCGTTGGATGGGCTTGCCGTTGCGGATGCCTTCGCCAAAGAGACATGTGACGACCGTGGCGTCGGTGGTGAGGCGGGTCAGAACGGCTTTGGCGTATTCCGCGCTGGCGAGGTTGACGATCGTGGCGTTGGAGCCTGCCGGAGCGATGACCCGTGCGAGCTTGTTGCCCCAAAACGCGTAGAGGTCTCGGGCATCGTCGACGGCAAGCTTCGCGCCCATCTCCAGCCGATACGGTTCAACGGCATGAAAGGGGCGTACGCATCCGTAAAGGCCCGAGAGGATCCACAGATGGTCTTGCAGCCATGCGAGCTGTGCGGAATCCATCACCTCGGGCGCCATGCTTTGGTATTGAATGCCGTGATAGGACATGACGGCAGGGGAGAGGTGACGGGCGAGTGCGGGATTGTCGAGATCGCCGTTTTGCAAGATGGGCTCGAACTCATGCAGGGTGTTGAGGCAGGGCCCCAGCAGTTTGTCACTCACGTTCCACAGCGCCTGCAGGCTGCCGCTGCCTTCATTCCGCTCGATATCTAGCAGTGCGCGGTGGAGGCGAGCCGTCTCGCGCACAAAGGGTGGAATGCCCAGGACTTCAAAAGCATCTTGGGCCGCGCGCATCTGCTTGGCGGGTGAAATGATGACCTGCAGCATGGACTCTCCTCTGCCAAAAAGGAAGTTGCGGTGTAATACGGTCTGTTTTGGCCGTTTATGGGCCAGTTTAGTCCGTATCTCACCGCAACTGATGAAGGGTTGATTATGCGCGCTCGAGGAAGGCCTTGTAGCCGCGATAGGCCTCGTAGATATCGGCCTTGTTGGCGACCTCCCACAGGGCGTGCATGGACAGGACGGCAACGCCGGAGTCGATGACGTTCATGCCGTACTTGGCCATGATGTAGGCGATGGTGCCGCCGCCGCCCGCGTTGACGCGACCGAGCTCGCAGGTCTGGAAGTCCACGCCGGCCTCGTCCATAATGTCGCGGATGAGGGCCATATACTCGGCGTCGGCGTCGTTGGAACCGCCCTTGCCGCGGCTGCCCGTGTACTTGTTAAAGCACAGGCCGCGACCCATAAAGGCTGCATTCTTGGTCTCGAACTTGCCGGCGTAGCCCGGATCGAAGCCGGCGGATACGTCAGAGGAGAGCATGCGGCTGCGGGCGAGTGCGCGGCGCAGGGCCAGCGGGCTGCCCTCGCCGGCGAGCGTCATGATCTCGGCGACGGTGTTCTCGAAGAAGCGGCTTGTCATGCCGGTGGCTCCCACGGAGCCAATCTCCTCCTTGTCGACGATGAGCGTGATGCTCGTGCGCTCCACGTTGGCCACATTGATCTGGGCGAGCATGGAGGGGTAGGCGCAGACGCGGTCGTCGTGGCCATAGCCCAAAATCATGGAGCGGTCGAGGCCCATGTCGCGGGCGGGGCCGGCGGGCACGACCTCGATTTCGGCGGAGAGGAAGTCCTCCTCCTCGACGTCGTACTGCTCCTTGAGGATATCCAGGAACATCTGCTTGACGGGCTCGGTGGGAGCGTCCTTGTCGTCCTCGTCAAATTTTACGGGACGGCCGCCCACGATCACGTCGAGGATCTCGGCGTCGACGGCGTCCTTGGCGGGCTTGGACATCTGCTCGCTCGAGAGGTGGATCAGCAGGTCGGAGATGGTAAAGACCGGATCGTCGGCCTTGTCGCCGATGTTGATGTCGACGGTGGTGCCGTCCTTTTTGCAGATGACGCCCACGAGTGCGAGCGGGGAGGCCACCCAGTGGTAGCTCTTGACACCACCGTAGTAGTGCGTGTCGAGGTAGGCCATGTCGCCGGCCTCGAACGCGGGATTCTGCTTGAGGTCCAGGCGCGGCGAGTCCACGTGGGCGCCCAGGATGTTAAAGCCCTGCTCGAGCGGGGCGGTGCCCAGGTTGACGAGCATAAGATCCTTGCCGTGGTTGGCGGCGTACACCTTGTCGCCTGCCTTGAGCTCGCGGCCTTCGGCGATCACGGTCTCCAGGTCGACGTATCCCGCCTCCTCGGCCATCTTGATGCCGGTCTTGACGCACAGGCGCTCGGTCTTGTTCTCGCTCAAAAACTGCTTATAGCCGCGGCAAAGCTCCTCGAGCTCCTCGATTTGCTGTGGCGTGTACTTTTTCCATGCGCAGGGACGCTCCATGACGCAGGCTCCTTTCGGATCGATCGTGCTGGTTGTTGTACCGTGAGCCATCGTATCACTCGGGAACGCGCGGTGGCGGGGGAGCTTGATGTGCGGTGGCCGCGGGGCGGGGAGCGTGTAAACTGGAGTGAGCAAACCGTGCCCAGCCCAAAGCGAGGTATTCAATATGTCTGACAAGCGCCGCACCTTTGCCGTTATCGACGGCAACTCGCTCATGCACCGCGCCTTCCACGCCGTGCCGCCGACCATGAACGCGCCGGACGGTCGTCCCACCAACGCGATCTTTGGCTTTCTGAACATGTTTCTTAAGATGATCGATGCCTTTAGCCCCGACGGTGTGGTCGTGGCGTTTGACAAAGGCAAGCCGCGCGTGCGCATGGAGATGCTGCCGCAGTATAAGGCGCAGCGCCCGCCCATGGACCCCGATCTGCATGCGCAGTTTCCCATGATTAAGGAGCTGCTCACGGCGCTCAACGTGCCAATTCTGCAGTCCGAGGGCTGGGAAGGCGACGATATCCTGGGAACCATGGCGCGCCTGGGTGAGGAGGCCGGCTGCGACATGCTGCTGGTGACCGGCGACCGTGACATGTATCAGCTTGTGACCGAGCACGTCAACGTGGTCTCGACTCGCAAGGGCCTGTCCGACGTGGCGATCATGACGCCCGAGAGCGTGGACGACCTGTATCACGGCATTACGCCGGCGCTCGTGCCCGATTTTTACGGCCTGAAGGGCGATACGTCGGACAACATTCCCGGCGTACCGGGCATCGGCCCCAAAAAGGCGAGCGCGCTCATCGCGCAGTACGGCAGCTTGGACGAGGTCATTGCGCATGCTGACGAGGTCAAGGGCAAGATGGGCGAGAACCTGCGTGCACACATCGACGATGCGCTGCTGAGCCGCAAGGTTGCGACCATCCGCACCGATGCACCTGTCGAGCTCGACTTTGACGCGACGTCCTTCCCATCGTTTTCTGCCGATGAGGTGTCCGCGGCGCTGGGCGCACTTGGCATTACGGCCATGCAGAACCGCTTCCTGGCGCTGATTGGCGGCGAGGGCGGGGTCGTGCCCGCTGCCAGCTCGTTCGAGATGCCCGCGGTTTCGCGTGCGGCCGCCGGCGATGCTGAGGCACTTGCTGCTGTGGCGGCCGAGATCTCTCGCGCGATTGATGCGGGCGAGTGGGTCGCCGCCGTGGTGGACGATGACAAGGAGGAGGGTGCGCTCTTTGGCCTGACGCGTACGCTGTGGCTGGCGACGTCCAAGGGACTCTTTGCGCTCGAGGAAGCCGATGACGGCACGCCTGCCGCTGTCGAGGGCTTCAATTCTGCCCACGGCGTTATCGCTGGCGTGCTCGCGCGCCTGTTTATGGAGGGCCGCGTGGCGAGCCCGGACATGAAGGCGTTGCTGCATGAGCTTTCGCCCATCGATTCTTCTGAGCCCGAGCTCATGGACCCGCTGGCAGTCGATTCCGTGCGCATCTTTGATACCGTGGTTGCCGCGTACCTGTTGGATTCCGACCGTTCCGAGTTTGACGAGGCATATCTGGCCGATACCTATCTGCAGATGGCGCTGCCTGCGGCGCGCGGTGCGGATGGTGCTGGCGAGGACGCTCCTGCTCCTGCTGCCCGTACCGTGGCGTTGACGCTGGCACTCGTGGCGCCGCTTCGCGACCGCATGGCCCGCGAGAACGCCGCCAACGTGTTCGATGGCATTGAGATGCCGCTCGTGCCGGTGCTTGCCAAGATGGAGCGCGCGGGCATGCTCGTAGATCCCGACCGGCTGCACAGCCTGTCCGAGGGCCTGGCGACCCAGATCACCGAGGTCGAGCGCAGCATTCGCGACCTGGCAGGTGATGAGACGTTTAACATCGGCAGTCCCATGCAGCTCTCGCACGTGCTCTTTGACGTTATGGGGCTTCCGACCAAGGGCCTCAAAAAGACCAAGCGCGGGTACTATTCGACCAACGCCAAGGTGCTGAGCGACCTTGCCCGTGACCACGAAATCGTGCGCCTGATTTTGGACTGGCGTGAGAAGTCCAAGATTAAGTCGACCTATCTGGACACGCTAGGTCCGCTGCGCCGTGGTGACGGTCGCGTGCACACCACGTACAACCAGACCATCACGGCAACGGGTCGCCTGTCCTCGAGCGACCCGAACCTGCAGAACATCCCGACGCGCTCTGAGCTGGGCCGTACCGTTAAGACGGCGTTTTCGGCAGGCGAGGGCAGCGTCTTTTTGGCGGTGGACTACTCGCAGATCGAGCTGCGTCTGCTCGCGCATCTCTCGGGTGACGAGCACCTGGTGCGCGCCTTTAACGAGGGCGAGGACTTCCATGCCGAGACGGCCGCGCGCGTGTTTGGCGTTTCCGTGTCCGAGGTAACGCCCGACCTGCGCAGTCGCGCCAAGGCCGTGAATTTTGGCATTGTGTATGGTCAGCAGGCGTACGGTCTGTCGCAGTCGCTGCACATCTCGATGGCCGAGGCGCGTGGCATGATCGATCGCTACTACGAGGCCTACCCGGGCGTGCGCACGTTCCTCGACAACGTGGTGGCGCGCGCCAAGCAGACGGGCTACGCCGAGACCATGTATGGCCGTCGTCGCCATATTCCGGAGCTCAAGGCCAAAAACCCGCAACTCCGTGGCTTTGGTGAGCGTACGGCCATGAATCACCCCATGCAGGGCACCGCCGCCGACATCATCAAGATCGCCATGGCCCGCGTAAGCCGCCGCCTGGAAGAAGAGGGCTTTGCCGCCCACATGATCTTGCAGGTGCACGACGAACTGGACTTTGAGTGCCCCGTCGACGAAGTCGAGCGCCTGACCGCCATGGTCCAAGACGTCATGGAACACGTCGTAGACCTCCGCGTACCCCTCATCGCCGAAGCCAGCACCGGCGTAACCTGGGCCGACGCGAAATAGGAAAGCGCCCACAATTCCAAAGTAATTAAAGGCAGAAGGGGGCTCCTTGCCAACAAGGAGCCCCCTTCATTCCAAAAAATCAGCCAAGTATCTAGACACCCAAGACGCCATCTAGGCGGCAAGCAAGTCAACATAGCCATGCCCGGGGCCGGCCGTTTGATTTTTGTAGATTCCGCACGAGCCGAAGGCCACTTAATGTGGCCTTCGAGCGAGCCCAGGACCTGACCGAGCAAAAATCAAACGGCCGGCCCCGGGCATGGCGACGAGATAGATTACCGAGCCGCCAAGATGGCGTCGATGAGCGTCAGTACGCCCCCGTCGTTGTTGCTCGGAATGCGCCACTTGGCGTGCGCATTCATATGCTCTTCGGCATTGTCCACGATAAAGCTATGCCCGACGCGCTCGAGCATGGGGATATCGTTGTAGGTGTCGCCCACGGCGGCGGCATCGGCGATATCGATGCCCAAGTGCTCGCACAGGTGCGCGACGCCGGCGCCCTTGTCGACGCCCAGGTTCATAAAGTCGATCCACTCGCGGCCCGCATTGGTGACGTAGAGCTGATCCGAGAACGCGGGGTTATAGGTCTCGCGGAACGCAGGCTCAGCGTCGTAGGCGGGGAAGAAGATCGAAATCTTGTTGGACTCGAAATCAATGCCCTCAAAGCTGTCGACGTAGTTGATTGTGTTGTAGTAGACGCTGATCTCGTCGTGGTATTGATGGTCGCGGGCAAGCACGTAGAACTCGTCGAAGCAGCACAGGACGGGAACGGCGCGAGAATCCTCCGAGGCACGAGCGAGCACCTGTTGATACAGCGCCACATCGATGTTGCTCTTATAGATATAGTTGCCGCGATAGATGACGCAGGCTCCGTTGTCGGGACAAAAGGCGAGGCGGTTCTTGATGTCCTCAAACATCTCCTCGAGCTTGGGGGCGGGACGTCCGCTGGCGGGGCAGAATACGATGCCGGCTTCGGCGAGCTTGTCCAGGCGTTCGTCAAGGCCTTGCGGCAGCACGCGCTCGTCGGTCAGCAGCGTCTTGTCCATGTCGACGGCGATGAGCTTAATGTTTCCGATATTGGCGTCCGATTCGTAAGTTTGCATAAAAGCGAGCCTTTCGTTTCGAAATTGTTTCAGACGTTATAACCATCAACTCGTAATCAGGCGTATTTTCGCAGGAACGGAGCGTATTTGCACTGCATTTCACAAACTAATGAAAATACTTTTCAGAAATTTGAATTTGTCGCTTGTGCAGCAGGCACTTTAGCGTAATATAGCGACCATCGAAAACGGAGAGGCAAAAGAGCCGCTTACCGAGGAAAAGGTACCGTTTGCGATATTAGAATTGCGCCCGGCGATAGGTGAAAGGAGAGGCAGATGCAGTTCGTAAAGATCATAACCACTGCAGACAATGCCATCCGACGCCAGCGCGCAATTTCCCGACGACGATAACAATCGTCTCTGTCCGCATGGGGCGAATTGCCTCAACAGAGTCATTTTAAGGTCGTTGGGTTTTAGCACGACATTGCTGCATGTTTCTAGGGCATGTATGTGCTGATTTTTGCTATTTAACCTGATATTGCACGGTACGTGACCTTGAAATGACTTGCAACTGACCGATGTTCTAACTAGCTACCAAGGGCGAAAGGAAACAGCCATGAGCAAGGAAAAAGTCGTTCTCGCATATTCCGGTGGTCTTGATACATCCGTATGTGTCAAGTGGCTCCAGGACGAGAAGAATCTCGATGTCGTTTGCGTCTGCGGCAACGTGGGCCAGGAGGAGACCGGCCTGGATGCCAAGAAACAGAAAGCGCTCGACCTGGGCGTTCTTGATTGCCAGGTGCTCGACCTGCGCGATGAGTTCTCCGATGAGTTCCTGACCAAGGCCATCGCCGCAAATTCCATGTACGAGAACAAGTACCCGCTGCTTTCCGCTCTGTCTCGCCCGCTGCTCGCCAAGAAGCTTGTCGAGGTCGCCCACGAGTTTGGCGCGACCTACGTCGCCCACGGCTGCACCGGCAAGGGTAACGACCAGGTTCGTTTTGAGGCTGCCGTCAAGGCCCTCGACCCCGAGCTTAAGGTTATCGCCCCGGTTCGCGAGTGGGATCTGAAGTGCCGTCCCGACGAGGTCGCCTATGCTCACGCCCACAACGTGCCGGTTCCCGAGGGTGCCAACGACAACCCCTATTCCATCGACGACAACCTGTGGGGTCGTGCCATTGAGTGCGGCCACCTGGAGGATCCCTGGAACGAGCCGCTCGACGACGCCTGGGTTATGACCAAGAATCCCGAGGACACGCCCGACACCCCGACCTACACCGAGATTGAGTTTGAGGCCGGCAAGCCCGTCGCCGTCGACGGCAAGAAGATGAAGCTCTCCGAGATCGTCATCGCCCTCAACAAGATTTCGGGCGATAACGGCTTTGGTCGCCTGGACCTGGTCGAGGATCGTCTGGTGGGCCTCAAGAGCCGCGAGTGCTATGAGGTTCCCGGCGCCCTGACGCTTATCACCGCCCACAAGGCGCTCGAGGATATTTGTGTCGAGGGCGATCTGCTCAAGACCAAGATTAAGCTCGAGCAGGATTGGGCCACCGCCGTGTACAACGGCCAGTGGTACAGCCCGCTCAAAAACGCACTCGACGCCTTTATGGCCGATACCCAGAAGTTCGTGACCGGTACCGTTCGTCTGAAGTTCTTTAAGGGCAACTGCCATGTTGTCGGCCGCAAGAGCCCCTTCAGCCTCTATGACTACGGTCTGGCCACCTACGACCGCGACACCACGTTTGACGAGAAGGCCAGCGCCGGCTTTATCGAGATCGACACGCTGTCGCTCAAGACGTGGGCCAAGGTCCAGGGTCCCAGCTCTGCTGCCGCTCAGGCTTAAGTCTTTCTCCCTTGGTATCCGCGCGGCCCATCCGCGTGATACATAACGGGCGCATGGGGTCCCTACCTTTCGTTATGCTTGCTGACACTTCTTAACATCGGTGGCCCCTACATTCCGCCCGCATATATGATGCCGCGTCTGCGGCTGAGTCCGAGCCCCGCCGGGGTTGTCCGGCGGGGCTCCTTCTATCAATTTGGCGGCTCTGCGCCTATATATATCTGAGGAGTATCCATTATGTTCAATGCTATCGCGCATGCTTTACTTGCCCTCGCGCCCGAGTTCGATGCTGCAAAGGTCGAGGATGTCCCTATGAGCCTGAAGGCATGGATTGACGGCTCGGCAAGCAACGGCTGGCGGGAGTCGATGGGCGCCAAGTGACTGGTGCGTCACTTCTTTGCAAATTAGCCACATGGTCTCGCGCTCGGTGGGGAATGTGCAAAACTAGCGGTTGATAAATCGCTTTAGCGACATGGCGCTTTGCTTTGGGCGCTTGTTTTGGTATTTAGAGAAAGGGGACGGTTCCATGGCTCTTTGGGGCGGTCGTTTTGAGGCAGGCGTGGCCGAGGTCACGCAGGAGTTTGGCGCGTCGCTGCCGGTCGACAAACATCTCTATAAGCAGGATATCGCTGGCTCTAAGGCACATGCCAAGATGCTGGCGGCCCAGGGCATTATCAGTGCAAAGGACGAGCAGGCGATTGCCGAGGGTCTGACCGCAATCGAACAGGATATCGATGCCGGCAACTTCACCTTCGATATCAACGACGAGGACATTCATATGTCCATCGAGAGCGAGCTGACCCGTCGCATCGGCGAGGCGGGCAAGCGCCTGCATACCGGGCGTTCGCGCAACGACCAGGTGGCGACCGATACGCGCCTGGGCGTCAAGGCGCTGGCCAAGGAGCTCATGGAGGCCAATCTTGAGCTGCGCCACGTGCTGGTGGATGCGGCCAAACAGTACGACAAGGTGATTCTGCCGGGTTACACGCACATGCAGCATGCTCAGCCCGTGCTGCTGTCGCATCATCTGCTGGCGTATTCTTGGATGTTCGCGCGCGACTTTACACGCCTGAAGGCCGCCTTTGATGCTGCCGACAACTGCCCGCTGGGCGCTGCCGCGCTTGCCGGTACGAGTTATCCGCTCGATCGTCAGATGACGGCCGCCGAACTTGGCTTTGCGGGCGTGATTCCCAACTCGCTCGATGCGGTTTCCGACCGTGATTTCCTCCTCGATCTGCATTACGCCGGCTCCGTCATGGCGATGCACCTGTCGCGTCTTTCCGAGGAGATCGTGCTGTGGTCGAGCTCCGAGTTTGGCTTTATCACGCTTTCCGACTCGTATTCCACTGGCTCGTCCATCATGCCGCAGAAGAAGAACCCCGATTTTGCCGAGCTTATCCGCGGCAAGAGCGGCCGAGTCTATGGCAACCTGGTGCAGCTGCTCGTGACCATGAAGGGCCTGCCGCTCGCTTATAACAAGGACTTGCAGGAGGACAAGGAGGGCGCGCTCGATACCGCCCATACGCTCATGCAGTGCCTGTCCGTTATGGCCGGTATGATTTCGACCTGGACCGTCAACGAGGATGCCATGGCGCGCGAGTGCGGCGTGGGGCACCTTGCCGCCACCGATGTTGCCGATTACCTGGCCAAGCGTGGCCTGCCGTTCCGCGAGGCCCACGCCGTGGTGGGCCATTTGGTCCTGATGTGCGAGAAGCGCGGCTGCAATCTTGAGGATCTGCCGTTTGAGGTGTTCCAAGAGGCAAGCCCGCTCTTTGAGCACGACATTACCGAGGCGCTCGACATTCCGTCGATTGTCGCCGCACGCACGACCGAGGGCGGTACCGCCCCTGCCGCCGTTGCCGTGCAGCTGCAGCGTGCCCAGGCACAACTCGTTGCCGACGAAGGTGTGCTTGGATCGCTGACCAAGGTCGTCGAGATGGGCCACGGGGCAAAGTAAGGGTTTAGTTGAAGCGGCTTTGGCCATTTATTGATAAATCGTTTTCGCTTTTACGGGCGTCTGCTGCAGCGGGCGCCCGTATTTTGTTGCGATGGGGAAGGGGCTTGTCGATAACTTCTGTAGGACCTTTGGGCAGGTTGTGAAGGGGCTACGTTCACGGGCGGCAACCGACCGTCCGCTCGGTTCGGTGCGGTTGATGCGCGGTCGGATGATACTCTAGTCGGGCTTCGAAACAGAAGTAACACATATGGAACGTTTTAATAAATTGTAGTGTTTCAATAAACAGTTTTTTGTTTAACTGCAGCTAAAACTCTGTTACGATGCAGTCCAGGCGGGTGCCGGAATGGGACTTGGGCACGCGCGAACCTACTTGAAAGGCTACCTTATGGCTATCGAGAAGACCTTCATCATGATTAAGCCCGACGCTGTGCGCGATCGCAAGATCGGCGAGATCGTCGCTCGCATTGAGCGTAGCGGCCTTGTCATCGAACGCATGGAGATGACCACGCTCGAGCGTGCTACCGTCGAGGAGCACTACGCCCATCTGGCGGACAAGCCCTTCTTTGGCGGTCTCTGCGACTTTATGACGAGCGGTCCGGTCGTCAAGATGGTCGTTTCCGGTCTCTCCGCCGTCTCCAAGATGCGCACCCTTATGGGCGCTACCAACCCGCTTGACGCTGCCCCCGGCACCATTCGCGGCGACTTCGCTGTCGATGTCAACGCCAACGTGATCCACGGCTCCGACTGCCTGGAGAACGCCGAGATCGAGATCAAGCGCTTCTTTGGCTAAACCAGCTTTGACTCCTCAAAGCTGTTAGCGTGTGGCTTTGGCGCCGCGGAATTCCATCCGTGGCGCCCTTTTTATTCCAGTAGATTTCTAGGTATATCCCAAAATCTACTAAACAGCCCCCGTCCGGATGTTTCTTCCGGGCGGGGGCTGGCGTTAGCATATGGCTTTGTAGGTCTTTAAGCCTCGTCGACGACCTTGAGTCCGCGGGTCTGGTCGATCTCGTTGATGAGATTGACGCGACGCTCGTGGCGGCCGCCCTCAAACTCGGCGTCGAGCCACTCGTCGACAATCATCTTGGCGAGCTCGGAGCCCACGACGCGGGCACCAAAGGCGAGCACGTTGGTGTTGTTGTGCATGCGGGAGAGCTTGGCGCTGAAGGGCTCGGAGCACACGACGGCGCGTACGCCCTCGACCTTGTTGGCAGCCAGGCTAATTCCGACGCCGGTACCACAGATGAGGATGCCCAGGTCGACGTCGCCGTTGGCAACGGCCTTACCCACCTTGTAGCCGGCGATGGGGTAGTCAAAGCTCTCGGAGGTGTCGGTGCCAAAGTTCACGACCTCGCAGCCGCGCTCCTTCAGGTGCTCGGAGATGATGTTCTTGAGCTCGACGGCGGCGTGGTCGTTACCGATACCGATCTTCATGGATGCTTCCTCTCTGGTCTGTGCGGCGAGATTGCTAAAGGTTTTACCGCGTTCGACTGCATGATAGCGCGACTTTTGTGTAAACGCTCGGGCGTTTTTTGCTCAAACGCTTTAGCATGCAATAAGACCGGCTTCTCATGAATAATGCCGCCAATTTGTGCTTGAGCGCCGTCCGCCGGAACCATGGTTGTGGTTTTTGATGCATTGTTATCAAATAATAATAGCGAACTATTTTGAGAGCCCAGCCCGTTATACAAGTAGGAGATACCTATGCCTGCCGATTCCCTTCGTGATACCGCGTTTTGCGATGTTTTGAACCGCGAGCTTGTCTGTGCGCTCGGCTGCACCGAGCCCATTGCCGTTGCCTATGCAGCGGCGCTGGCGAGCCAGACGCTCGGTTGCGAACCCGATCATATGGATGTTGCCTGCTCGGGCAACATCATCAAGAACGTAAAGAGCGTGACCGTGCCTAACTCGGGCGGTATGCATGGTATTGAAGCCGCGGCCGTGCTGGGTGCTGTGGGCGGCGACGCCAAGAGCGCGCTCGAGGTGCTCGAGAGTGTTGACGATAAAGACCGTGCTCGCGTGGCCGAGCTCCTCGCCGATGCCGGCTACTGCGATGTGTCGCTTGTCGAGGGCGTGCCCAACCTCTACATCAAGGTGACTGCCACGGCCGGGGGGCATACCGCGGTCGTCGAGATTACCGACCACCATACCAATGTTACGTGCCATACACTCGACGGTATTCCGGTGTGCGGCAAGTCGGTGGGGGAGTGTGCCGCCTGCGCCGAGCGCGTGGTGGCCGAGCGCGCGGCAGATAGCGCCGACACGCCCATGTCGATTGAGACCATCATCGACTTTATTGAGGACGGCGATGTTGAGGGTGCTCGCGCTGCCGTTGAGCGTCAGATCGAGCTGAACGGCGCCATTAGTGCCGAGGGCCTGGCGCACGCTTGGGGCGCCGAGGTGGGCCGTACGCTGCTGGGCGCTCGCGCCGATGACGTCGCCTGCCGTGCCCGTGCCCGTGCGGCCGCCGGGTCCGACGCCCGCATGAACGGCTGCGCGCTGCCGGTCGCCATTGTGTGCGGCTCGGGCAATCAGGGCATTACCTGCGCACTGCCTGTTATGGAGTATGCCGAGTACCTGCGCTGCGACCACGAGCGCCTGGTGCGCGCCGTGATGCTGTCCGATCTTATTGCTGTGCATATCAAGAGCTATATTGGTGCGCTCTCGGCGTTTTGCGGTGCTATTTGCGCTGCGTGCGGTGCCGGCGCGGCGATTACCTGGCTGTGCGGTGGCACGCGCGAGCAGATCGGCGCGACGGTCTCCAATACGCTCGGTAACGTGGGCGGCATCGTGTGCGATGGCGCCAAGGCAAGCTGTGCCGCCAAGATTTCCGCTGCCGTCGATGCGGCGATTCTGGGTCATGATATGGCCATGCAAGGCCGCGGATTCCGTGCCGGCGAGGGCCTGATTCAGGATACGGTGGAGGAGACGATCGCCAGTATGGGCTATGTGGGCCGTGTGGGCATGAAGGATACCGACGTCGAGATCCTCAACATCATGATCGGCAAGACCATCGTCGACTGCTAGGGGCTCTGGGGCACTGCATCTTGTTGTTGAAACTATCGCGCTTGTGGCTGTAAAGCACCTGTCTGCATTGCGGACAGCGAGGATCTCGCGGTATGTCACCAGGTCGTTCTCGCGCTTGATGCGCTCGAGGACGGTTGCGACAACAAGCGCCGCTATCGCCGGCAGGAACGCCGCAGCCGCGGCGACGCCGGCGCCCCAGGTGCCCTCCATCCAGTTAAACGCCGGCGACAGTATCAGCGCGAACGCCACCGCCAGCAACGCGAGCATCAGCACGGCCAGCCATAGCATCCGCGTTCCCATGCGCTTGCGATCTCTTTCGACTGCCTCTTCCATAACGGTCACGTCTCCCTTCACGAGCGTGTCTATGGAGGTGCCGAATAGGATGCTCAGCATGAGCAGACTCTGGACGTCCGGATACGTCTTGTCCCGCTCCCAGTTGCTGATCGTCTGACGCGACACGTAGAGTTTCTCGGCGAGTTGTTCTTGGGAGAGCCCCATCGCCTCGCGCCGCGTCTTGATCTGGTTGCTGATGTCCATCGTCACCTCCCGGTCGTGAAGGAGCGTCCCGCGAACACGCCGGGTGCGCTATCGAATCTGTTGTACATCATATGCGGCAAGGCTTGCCGGGCGCTGCAAAAACTGTTTTGCACGGGGTTTACCTGCATGACTGTTGCTGCGATGGCTTAGCGATGTTGTCGAGCAGTCATCCAAGTGCGCAGGCCCATGGCGGCGTAGCCGATTGCGGTATAGGCAACCCCATGGAACGCAAGGTCCCGGCTGCCCTCGACCGCGAGGGGAAACAGGAGCGCGGATCCGATTCCGAGCGCCGCGGGTATCCAGAAGAGCGTCCTCGCGGAGTTCGCGGCGAGCAGGCCGAGGGCGATCGCAGTTACGGGGAGCACGAGGTAGATCAGCGTCATCATGGCGATCATGCCGGCATCGGATGGGACGACCCTCACCAGGAGGACGGGGATTGCCCAGCAGGCGCCAACGATTGCGATCAATGCGATGAGGGACGCGCGTACGGTGACGTTCATGGGGCACCTCCTAACGGGAATCGCCCCCATTCTGGCATACATCTTCAGAATGGGGGCTAAGGGGGATACCATTTCGGGGAACGGGTGCGTACCCGCGCTTTTAACTCAGCATCTTGGCGAGCATGCCGATGCCGACGCCCACCAGTCCGCCGGCGATGGCGCCGATGATGATCTGCACCGCGTTGCGCGTGCCCTTGACCCAAGGGTTCATCTCGCGCTCACGGCGCCCCTCGAGCGTGTCGCGATCGACCTGCTCGCCGCGGCTAAACGCCAACACCTCGCGGTACGTGACGAGGTCGTGCTGCTTCTTCATGCGTTCCATATACACGAACGCCACGAGCATCACGACGAGCGCCACGGCGGCAAACGCCGCGGTGGGCGCGATGTGCATGCCCCAGCCCCATTCGAACTGGAACGCCGCCCACGCGCTCAGCACCAAAAACACGACCGCGCTCACGACCGTGATTGTGGAGAGGGCGTTGTACTTCTTGACCGCTTTGTTCATTACCTGTGCCATGGTTTCCACATCTCCTTTGATGAGGGAGTCCACGGTCACCCCGAACACGTTGGAAAGCAGCAGCAGGCTCTGGACATCCGGATACGTACGGCCGCACTCCCAGTTGCTGATGGTCTGGCGCGACACGTAGATGCGCTCCGCCAGATCGTCTTGGGACAGTCCGAGCTCCGTGCGATGCTCCTTGATGTGCGAGCCCAGCTCCATGCGTTTGCTCCCTAGAGGGTCGGGGTGACCCCTGTCGAGAGCCACCATGTCATTGACGCGAGCATCGTACCATCAAAGGTCTTTATATTTGACCCCCACGGGGCAAAATCGAGCTGTCAAAAGGCTTTATATACGACATCTAGCTGGGAAAAGAACGGTCCCCAAAGGCGGATGCCTCCGGGGACCGGTTGGTGCGTATAGAGGGGGCGAGCTTGCTTTGGGTTGGTGTTGGCCCCGCCGCTCGGCTCGACTTTGGAGCGGCGGGGCTCAGCTCTGCCTCGGCGCTGGCGAGGCAGAGCGCGGCTTTGCCCCGACGTCGGCAGCGGCCGAGCCCTGTCTTCCCGGCTTAGCCCTCTTCGCCTTTGGGCGTGCCCTTGAACGAGGGCTCTTTCTTTGGCAGCCTTCCCGCGCGTTTGAGGGCGTCTCGCAAGATCCATTCCACCTGACCGTTGGCGCTGCGCATCTCATCGTCCGCCCAGCGTTGGACGGCCTCCCAGATAGCGGGGTCTATACGGAGTGGATACTGCTTGCGTGCCATGACGTGCCTTCTTGTCGAATGTGCAATTTTGCACCCGTCCCCAAATTATTCATTGGTGTTGGGGTTAGTACAGCGAGCCTGCGTTGAGCACCGGGTGCGCCTCGGATTCACCGCAGAGCACCACCATGAGGTTGCTGGCCATCTGCGCCTTGCGCTCGTCGTCGAGCTCGATGGTGCCGCCGGCAGCCATCTCCTTCACGGCCATGTCGACCATGGAGACCGCGCCCTCGACGATCTTCTTGCGTGCGGCGATGACGGCCTCGGCCTGCTGGCGGCGCAGCATCGCCTGGGCGATCTCGGGGGAGTAGGCGAGGTGCGTGAGACGTGCATCGTCGACCTCGACGCCGGCGGGCGCCAGGCGCATCGCGAGCTCGCGGCGCAGGGCTTCGGAGACCTCTTCCACATTGGCGCGCAGCGTGATGGCGCCGGCGGCATCGGACTCGTCCTCCAGGTGGTCGTAGGCGTACACGCTCGCCACGTGGCGCAGCGCCGTCTCGGCCTGCATGGCGACATAGCTCTGGTAGTCGTCGACGTCGAAGAGCGCCTTGGCGGTATCGGCGACGTGCCACACCACGACGGTTGCGATCTCGATGGGGTTGCCCATTTTGTCGTTGACCTTCAGGCGCTCGCCATTTAGGGTGCGCACGCGGGTGGAGATGGTGGTGGGGTTGCCCTTGGCGGCCTTCTGCGCCGCGGCCTTGGCGGCCTTGGAATCGCTCATCTCGAGCTCGATCATCTCGCCGATCCCGGCCGATCCGCCCATGCTCTTGCTAAAGAACGGGTTGGCCCAGAAGAAGCCCTCGTCGCGGACGGTGCCCACGTACTTGCCGAACAGGATGCACACGCGCGCCTGGCCGGGCTGCAGCGAGAAGAATCCGTTGAGTGGGATGAACCACAGGCAAAACGCGAGGATGCTGAGGCCGAGCCCCCATCCGTAGACTGCGGGCGCGTCGACGCCGTCGGGCGTGCTCGCGAGCCCGATGGTGCTCCAGATAAAGAGGCCGATGATGGCGATGAGCGCCACCGCCACGGCGACGAGCATGCCGTAGCCCGACTTGGCCTTGAGTTGCTTTTCCACGCTCATTGTGAGTTCCTTTCACGACTGCGCCGGCGTTCGCGTGACGTCCCCGGCGCCGCGCTCCAGATTGCGATGGGGAGGAGGCGAGTCCCCGAGCAGTCCGTGCGGCTGCTGATTGCATTGTGATATCACATTGAGACCAAGTCAAGGGGAATCGGATGCCGTCTCTCATGGCATAAGTGGTTCGGGGCGCCCGGCATCTACGCTCCGTAGAGGTCTTCCTGTTGCATCTTGGCTCGCAAGTCCCTATAATAGCCCCACTCACGGCTGAAGGTTTACCTCGAGATTTGGAAAGGGGAGCTGCACCATGCTTGCTTCCATTTGGCTCTAGCCACGGTCGCGTGAGCGACCGGTACTTCGCTGCATACCACCGATCGCATCAAAGGATTATTCCATGACACAACCGAATCCCTGCGCTTCTTGGAAGCGCTCGCTCGCCATCGTCTGGATCGGCGAGTTCTTCTCCGTGCTCACGAGCTCCATTCTGCAGATGGGTCTCATCTGGCACGTCACCCTCACCACCGGCTCCGCGAGCGCCCTGTCGTTCGTGAGCCTGGCGGCCTTCTTGCCCATGGCGCTCCTCGGCGCCTTCGCGGGCACCATCGTGGACCGCACGTCCATCAAGCGTCTCATGATCGGCGCCGATCTCTTCATCGCGGCCGTGAGCCTCACGCTTGTCTTCGGCTCGCTTCGGGGCGACCTTTCTGTCGCCGTTGTGGCGGCGGTGCTGTTCGTCCGTGCGCTGGGCAGCACGCTCCATACGCCCGCCTTCAACGCGCTCACACCGCTCATCGCCCCGCCCGAGGTGCTCGGCAAGCTGGCGGGCATGCTGCAGTTCATGCAGTCGGGTAGCTATATCATCGGCAACGCCATCGCCGCGGCGGTCTACCCGGCGTTTGGTCTGACTTTCATGATCGCGCTCGATGTCGCCGGGGCGGTGCTCGCGAGCATCGCGGTGGCGACCTCCGGCATCAAGACGCCGGCGCCCGAGCGCCATACGCCCGAGGAGAACGCCGAGGCGTCGCACCGCGCGGTGCGGGCCTTCCTATTGGAGACGGCCAACGGGTACCGCGAGCTCAAACGCCATCACGGTCTGTTCGCCATGCTCTGGATCGGCTTCGCCTTCTCGGTCCTGTTCTCGCCCATATCCGCGCTGTTCCCGCTCATGGTGTTCGACCATTTTGGGGGCACCACTACGCAGTCGGCTATCGCGGAGATCGCGTTCTCGGTCGGCATGATCGCGGCGAGCGGCTGGATCGGGGCGACGGGTGGCCTTAAGAACCGCGCTCTTTCGTGCACGCTGGCCATCGGCCTCATCGGAGCCGCCGCGCTCGCGGGCGGCCTCGTGCCCCCTTCCGCGCTCGTTGTGTTTCTGGGGCTTACGTTCGCGATGGGGGTCTCGAGTCCGCTGTACAGCGCGCCGCAGATGGCGCTCATGCAGGAGCGCGTCGATCCCGAGTGCATGGGCCGCGTCTTCGGTCTGTACGGAGCGGTCTGCAGCTGGGCTATGCCCGTGGGGCTCGTCGCATCGACCTTGTTCGCGGACGCCATCGGCGTAAGCGCGTGCTTCGTGCTCATCGGTGCTGCAATGGTGATCCTAGCAGGCATCACCTGGGCGATCCCGAGCATCCGCAAGATTGGGTAGCGCTCTGGCGGAGTGCGTTTCGTTTCGGACGGCTCGTAGGGTCGCTGCGACGTGAAGGGTGGTCGACGGTGCGCCTGCGAGGGCGCCGTCGACCACCCTTTTGTTTAATTCGTCTGGCCCGGCGCCGATCATCATCTGTTCGCCGGGCGATTGCGATGCCGCCGCTTGCCGATACGCGGCTCCTTACGTTGTGCGCATCCCATCGTTCTGGCAGCGTTTCCTGCAGTTAATCTCCAGAGCTCGAGGCGGTGGCCCCTATGAGTAATCTGCTCGAATCCATTCTGCGCGTCGGTATGACCGTGTTCATCGTCGGCCCGCTCACTGCATGGGTCGCCCGCCGCGGCGCGAGCGAGCGCAGCGAGGCAACGGACAGCCTCGATTGCTTCACGGTGCGCATGCCCGCAGCCATCCGCACGATCATCGCCTGCTGCGCCGTCGCGTTCGAACTGCTCATGCTGGGTGTCTACGTCTGGCAGGGCGTCTCGCTGGGCGAGTGGGACCACGAACTTGTGTGGTTCGGTCATGCCATGGCGCTCGCGGGTATGGCTATCTGGGCCTTGCTGAGCATCCCGCGTATCGACGTGGACGGTGGGCGCATTCTCTCGCGTAACGCCTTCGGCATCCGCAAGGAGACGACGTTTGGCAACATCACCCGTGCAACGCTTCACGCGCAGATGATGAGGATCGACCTGTTCGAGGGCGACCGGAAGTTCTGCTCGATAAGCCTCGAGGGGGTGTGCTCGCTCAACCTCCTCGCCCGTCTGGAGGAAGAGGGCATCGAAGTCTCGGACGCCGTCGACGGTCCCATGACCAAGGCGGGCCTGTGTTGGTCTGCCATCAAGCCGTTGACGATTGTTTTCAACGGCATGGCCCTCGTCTTCTCGCTCGTCCTCGCCTTCATGGCGGTCTTCACCGACGAGGGTGCGCGCCTGCTCGTGCTCATCCCGTTCCTGTTCCTGTTCATAGGGGGGTTCCTGCCCCTGCTCATGCTCGGCATGCCGGCCCGCGGCATCCTCGAGATCGGCAGGCAGGAGCGCGCGCTCGGTTTCTCCTTCTCCGAGGAGATGGCAAGCCGAGGTGCCACGGGTACTTCGCTTGTCGATGACGATTGGTTCATCGAGATCAGCAACGCCCGCGTCGTGGCGTTTCGCCGCGATTACCTCAAGAAGATCACGGCGCACGAGAACAGCGAGAGCGGCGACCGCTGCACGGTGACCACGAGGGGTGGTCGCAAAATCAAGGTGTATGCAAGCGGGCAGCACGCTCGAGGACCTGCGCACGTGGTTCAAACAGGGTGCCAAGGTCAGAAGCACACTCGACCGCGCGGGGGACGCACTCGAGGCGACCGTTTGATTGGGTTGCCTGCCAAGGATCCAAAACGGGAAGGGGCGCTGTCGGCGCCCCTTGTCATACCAGGCCCGCTGGCCAGCGAGAGGCCTGCAGGTCGACATGTCCGTTGGCGAGGAAGGCAACGCCTTCGTCCTCGAGCAGTGTGCGCTGCGCCTCGGGCCCACCGAAGGCGAACCCCTCCGCGAGGCGGCCGTCGGCAAACACGATGCGATGGCAGGGGATGACGCCCGGTTGAGGGTTGACGTGCAGGGCATATCCCACGTAACGGGCTCGCCTGGGCTCGCCGACGAGCTTGGCGATCTGCCCGTAGGTGGCGACCATGCCCGCGGGAACCTGTGCGACCATCTCGTAGACGCTCCCGAAAAAGCCCTCGCGGTTGCTATCAGCCATCACAAACCTTTCAGTGCGCGGGTATCGGCGCGCCCGCGAGCAGCGGACGCGCTACGCCTCCAAATACCTCTCGACAAGCTCCTCAAACGCGCCGTCCATGCCCGTGGTCTCGAGCGCGCCGTCGCAGTTGGGGCGCACGTCGTCGGTGACGTTCGCCACGCCCACGCCGAGTCCGGCGGCCTGGATCATGGAGAGGTCGTTGGCGGAGTCACCCACCGCGATGACCTCGCTCATGGGGATACCGAGCATCTCGGCCAGGCGCATCAGGCCGACTCCCTTGTTCACGCCTGCGGGCATGAACTCGAGGTAGCGCTTCGAGGAGAACGTGATCTCGACGCCAAGGCGCTGCGCCAGGGGCTCAAGATCGCCCCCGAGCTTCTGCAGCGCGTCAAAGTTCCTGTTCACAAACAGGATCTTCACGATGTCGCGCCCATCCAGGAAGGACAGGTCGGGGTGGTCTGCGCTCGAGATATGCGTCACGCCGCTGATCGAGGTGAGGTACGCACGCTCGTCGTCGTCCGCATCGGGCACGAAGACGTGTCCGTCGGCGACGTTGATGTGCATGCTAAGCCCCAGCTCAAGGCCCTTTTGATAGAGCTGCTCGGCACAGTCGCGCGAGAGTTCGCAGGTGGTGAGCGGGCAGGGGTCGCCCACGCGGTTGATAAACCCGCCGTTGTACGACAGAACGTATCCGCCTTCGAGCAGCGACGCATCGACGGCCGCGAAATTGTGCATGATGGACGAGTACCAGCGCCCGCTTGAGGGGACGAACAGAACCCCCAGCTCCTTCATGCGCTTGAGCGCGCGGATGTTCGCCTCGGGGATGGCGTGATTGGAGTCGAGAAAGGTCTCGTCCATATCGCTTGCAACAAGGCGGTACATGCTAGTACACCATGCCCATGGCCTCGCGCACCTCGGCGAGCGTGGCCTCGGCGACCTCGTTAGCGCGGCGGTTGCCCTCGTGCAGGACGTCCTTGACGTAGTCCATATCCTGCACGAGCTCCTCGCGGCGCGCGCGGATGGGGGCGAAGTGCTCGTTCACGCTCTCGGTGACGTACTTCTTGAGCGCGCCTGCGCCGCCCATGCCGATCTCCTCGGCGATCTCGACCTCGGAGCGGCCGGTGCAGATGGCGGCGGTGGAGAGCAGGCCGGACACACCGGGACGGGCTTCGGGGTCGAACGTGATCATGCGCTCGCCGTCGGTCTGGCTCTTCTTGATGCGCTTGGCCGTCTCCTCGGCGGTCATGGAGATGTTGATGGCGTTGCCGTAGGACTTGCTCATCTTGCGCCCGTCAAGGCCGGGCAGCAGCGGCGTATCGGACAGCAGCGCGTCGACCTCGGGGAACACCTTGCCGTAGCGGTTGTTGAACTTGCGTGCGATGGTGCGGGTGAGCTCGATGTGCGGCAGCTGGTCGCGCCCGACCGGCACCACGTTGCCCTTGCAGAACAGGATGTCGCACGCCTGGTGCACGGGGTAGGTGAGCAAAAGGCCGGTGAGCTCATGACCGCTGGCCTCCATCTCGGCCTTGACGGTGGGGTTGCGCTGCAGCAGGGCCTCGGAGACGAGCGACAAGAACGGCAGCATAAGCTGGTTTGCCGCGGGCACGGCGGAGTGCGTGTAGATCATCGTCTTGTCGGGGTCCAGGCCGCAGGCCAGGTAGTCGATGACCATGTTGTAGACGTTGTCCTGGATGTTATCGGTGCTGTCGCGGTCGGTGATGACCTGGTAGTCGGCGATGAGCACGTTGGTGTGCACGCCCATGTTCTGCAGCTCGACACGGCTCTTGAGCGTGCCGAAGTAGTGGCCCAGGTGCAGACGGCCGGTGGGGCGGTCGCCGGTGAGCATGGTGTACTTCTCGGGGTGCTGCGGCAGGTCGGCGCGGATCTGGTTGCTGCGCTCGAGGCTGACCTCATAGCTGAGCTCGTTGGGCATGCTGTCTCCTTTTGGGTTAAGTGCCTGGCCGGCATTGTCGGTCTGGGTTGAAGATGAAGGTACCAGAGAAACGGCGTCTCTTGCCGGAATCAACGATGGTTTTCGCCGTGTCGTCCCGCAGGGTCGTTTCCCTTCTTGGGAAGGAGCCCCTCGATATGCTCGAGCCGCTCCTCATGGGCCACGTGCGCCGCGCGTTCCTCGGCGGCGAAAGCGGGGTCTTCGGGCGTGACGGTCTCATCTCGCTGTCGACTCCGGTAACACCGCGACGGCGCTCCTGAGCCTGCTCGTCGACAAGCCGGTGACTATCTACACCACCAACGGCTATGCATGTCGGTTTACGGGCGAGCTTGCTGCTAAGGTGGTGGTAATTGGCGGCGACTTCAACCCCGTTACCTGCTCGCTCACCGGTCCTATGGTTGAGAGCGCGCTGCGCGAGCTGTACTTTGACCGGGCGTTTATAGGTGTCAACGCGGTGGACGAGGACCGCGGCATCATGACGCCAGGTTATCCCGAGGCTATCAAAAAACGTATCGTGATGCAGAATTCCCAAGCGAGTTACGTACTCGCCGATAGCTCCAAGTTCCACGTGTTTTCAAATGTAAAGGTGTGCGACCTGGAGGGCTTTACTGTTATTTCCGACAAGCGCGACGCCAAAATCGGCGAACGCGTCAAAATGATCACGGCCTAGGACACTGGGGCATCGCATCTTGCCCTCAAGCCGTTGCCCACGTAACGAAGCGTGGGGCAAATGTGCGCCCCATTCCTGATTTGGGGACTAGCTTAGTTCGTCGGCTATTTGGTGCTCGTAGAAGGCTTCTACTACGGCGTTAAAGTCGCGGGCGAAGTCTTCCATGGTTCCACGCCAGGTGGCTCGGCCGGGCTTTCCTTGGCCCACATAGGCGGTTTGAATGCCGCAGTCGGGGCTGGGGAAGTCGCGCTTGGGGTCGTTGCCCACCATAAGGACCTCGTGCGGTTCGAGCCCCATGGCCTGCAGCTGCTCCAGGTAATAGGTGGCATCGGGCTTGCAACGGGTGGCGTTTCCCATGTGCGTCACGAGCTCAAAGGGGGCGTCGGCCAGGTCACCCCAACCCATGCGGCATTCGATGGCCCCCTGGGGAAAGCTGGGGTTGGTAAAGAGTGCGCAACGCAGTCCTGCGTCCCGTACAGCCTGGAGTGCGGCGTGTGCACCCGGCATGGCGTGGGCATTGATGGCATCGTCATTCTTGTACGGGAGAACTTCGCGTTCATAGTAGGTAAAAGCCTCATAGATGAGTGGGTCCGAGAGGCAGATGCCGCACCTGCGCTCGACCTCGGTGCGGTAAAACTCAAGATTGGTGCGATTGTCCGTGCCGCTTCGGCGATTGGCGTTGAGGTCGATCAGGATGGTGCCGAGGCGTGCCATCGTGCCACCGCGACTGCATCGTCCGATATCCGCGAGCATTGACGAGACATCCTTAAAATAGCGAAGGATAAACGCGTTGAGATTGATGCTGAGAAGCGTCTCGTCCATATCGAAAACGACTGCTTTGAGCACGCGGGCACCTTTCTCGAAAAATTGTTTAGAACGTTGGCTCCGGATACTTTACCCCAAAGCCGTATACTCAACTGCTTATCGTCAACTTATGGAGACGGTCGTTCACAAGATTGCGAAAAAGTCTCCATACGAGTAAAAAATCGCAGTTCACGCTTGAAATCGAAGTGATTTCCACGTAACCTATACGAACGTGATTGCATAAGCGTCACATTAGTATCTGTCGGCTCCCGAGTGTTCCTAAACGTTGTGTGCTTGTCGCACCCTTCTGTAGGTCCTAGCAATCGGGGCCCCGTAGTTCGAAAGGGGTCCACCTTTGAGTGAGATTCAGAACTCGTCCATTTTCTCTCTTGACGATGTCAACGAGGAGGAGATGAACAACCTCATTGACGGTACGATTACCGACTTTGATGAGGGCGATCTCGTTAACGGTACTGTCGTTAAGATCGAGCATGACGAGGTGCTCGTTGATATCGGATTCAAGTCCGAGGGCGTTATCCCGGTCCGCGAGCTGTCCATCCGCAAGGACGCTAACCCTGCAGACATCGTTGCACTCGGTGATTCCATCGAGGCCCTGGTTCTCCAGAAGGAGGACAAGGACGGTCGTCTGGTCCTTTCCAAGAAGCGTGCCGAGTACGAGCGTGCTTGGAACCGCATCGAGGAGAAGTTCAACTCCGGCGAGAACGTCGAGGGCGAGGTTATCGAGGTTGTCAAGGGCGGCCTGATTCTCGACATCGGCCTGCGTGGCTTCCTGCCCGCTTCCCTCGTCGACCTCCGTCGCGTCAAGGACCTCACCTCCTACATGGGCACCCGCATCGAGGCCCGCGTCATCGAGATGGACCGCAACCGCAACAACGTCGTTCTCTCCCGTCGCGTCGTGCTTGAGGAGTCCCGTAAGGCCGAGCGTTCCGAGATCCTGTCCAAGCTCAAGTCTGGCATGCGTCTCCAGGGCACCGTTTCCTCCATCGTCGACTTCGGCGCCTTCGTCGACCTCGGCGGTATCGACGGTCTCATCCACATCTCCGAGCTCTCCTGGAACCACGTCAACCATCCTTCCGAGGTTGTCAAGGTCGGCCAGGAGGTCGAGGTCGAGGTTCTCGATGTCGATCTCAACCGCGAGCGCATCTCCCTGGGTCTCAAGCAGACCACCGAGGATCCGTGGCGCGCACTGGTCAAGAAGTACCCCGTCGGCGCTATCGTCGAGGGCACTGTGACCAAGCTTGTCCCGTTTGGCGCTTTCGTCGATCTGGGCGAGGGCATCGAGGGCCTGGTGCACATCTCCGAGATGGCCAACAAGCACGTCGACCAGCCTTCTCAGGTCACCCACGTGGGCGACAAGGTTCAGGTCAAGGTCATGGAGATCGACCTCGACCGTCGTCGTATCTCCCTGTCTATGAAGTCCGCTGCTGAGACTCTGGGCGTCGAGATCGAGGTTACCCCGCTGCCTTCCGAGAAGAAGGACGAGGAGACCGACGCCGAGTAAATCGGTTTGACGATCACTTGCTTTAAGGGATCCGTCCGCAATGGACGGGTCCCTTTTTGCGTTTGCCGGTGAGGTGCGCAATGCTACTCGTGCGCAACGCTGTCCGGGCTGTTCACAGGCTATTGGGTTGTCGGTGCATGAAAATGCCGACATCCCGCCTCGGGGAGGAGGCGGGAACGCACCGAGTAGACGGAGGGGTGCGGAGCGCGGTCGCGTCTCGACTGGCGACGTTGCCCATCGACAACCCTATTGTACTGCATGGCTTGGTTCTTGGTATATCGTGTCGAACGCTTGTGTTGTGCCTTTGCCTGCGGCAACGGTGTGTTACACTCTTGCACTGCTGAGTGGGCCAGACGGTCGCGCGATGTGCTGCTTGCGGCACGCGTGAGGAAAGTCCGGGCTCCAGAGGGCGGGATGCCGGCTAACGGCCGGGCGGAGTGATCCGACGGAAAGCGCCGCAGAAAAGAAGACTCCCACCTGCGCCGCAAGGCGTAAAGGGAAAAGCTGAAACGGTGGTGTAAGAGACCACCAGCGTCGTGGCAACACGGCGGCTTGGCAAGCCCCATCCGGAGCAAGCGCGAATAGGAACGCTATGGGCCGGCCCGGTCCGCGTTCGGGTAGCGTGCGTGGAGCTGCACGGTAACGTGCAGACAAGATAAATGACCGTTCACGACAGAACCCGGCTTATAGGCCCACTCGGCACTTTGTTGACGCTGCGAACCCGTCAGCGCGACAATCTGCCTTTCAAGCCTTCGGGCATGACCATAAGGTCAATGCCCTCGTCTTTCAAGGCACCTTGCTCGCGCTGACGGGTTCTCGCTTTCGTTGACGGAATCATCGGCGGTTCCGTTCTTGGCATCTCGCTGTTTTTGCCTGGTCATCGGCAGCTTCATTTCTGTTGCAATCTCGTCTTTCAAGGCACCTTGCTCGCGCTGGCGGGTTCTCGCTGTTGGTGACGGCATCATTGGTGTTTTCGCTCTTGTTGGCGAGGACAACGGTGCTGTCTTTGCCGTATTATTGAGGCTGTTTGTTGCCGCGCTTAGTTTTGTTGAGGGGCTTTGTTGGACAGCTATTTTACCCTGCGATCGAATATTGAGGCTTCTGGCGAGTTTGTGGATCGCAAGAGCCGGTTTATTGCCCAGCTGGTCCATATTGAATCCGAGGATGAGGCGAATGCCTTCATCGAGATGGTTCGCAAGCGTCATTACGACGCTCGACACAATGTTCCCGCGTGGATTTTGGTCGATGGACGCGAGCGTCAGAGTGATGACGGTGAGCCGAGCCGCACGAGTGGCATGCCGACGCTCGAGGTGTTGCGCGGCACTGGGCTCAAAAATGTTTGCTGCGTGGTGACGCGCTATTTTGGCGGCACGCTGTTGGGGCCCGGTGGCTTGGTGCGCGCCTATACCGCGGCGACGCAGGCGGCGGTGGCAGCTGCTCAGGAGGCAGGGCAGGTCGTTGAGATGACGAGCGTCGTGCCTGTTGACGTGCACGTGGCCTATCCGCAGTATGAGCAGGTGCTTCGTTTGGCGCAGGATTCGGGTGCCAAGGTTTCGGATACCGATTACGCGGATGCCGTGACGATTCATTTGGTGTTTAAGGCGGGGGAGCAGGAGCCTTTTTGCGCTAAGATGCGCGAGCTTATGGCGGGGCGCGAGGAGCTTGAGGTCGGCGCTCCCAAATTTGCCGAGTTCTAACGGCGACGGCCGGCGTGCTTTTGGATGAATCCCAAGCACGCCAGCCGTCGTTTTCTGTTGCCGCCGTTTACTCGGCGAGCTGCTTTAGCACATCGCAGGCGATCTCGATGGCGTCGTCGATGCAGCCGGGGCAGCTGCGGAGCGGACCATTGTCCGATCCGATGCCCTTGAGCGTGCCGCAGACGGTCGTCGTGTTTTTCGTTTTAAAACGCTTGGCGATTTCGCGCGACAGCTTGTAAGTCTGGCCCTTGGTCTTGGGGTTATCCATGCCGTCGCTCATTACAAAGCCCATGATGGCCACGGCGCCCGAGATAGCGCCGCAGGTCTCGGTCATGCCGCCCATGCCGGCGCCAAAGCCCTCGGTGAGGATAAAAGCGGTCTGGGGGTCGAGCCCGACGGCGGGTGCGAGCGTGCAGGCGACGGCCTGTGCGCAGTTAAAGCCACGGGCGTGGTATTCGGCAGCCTGAGCCTGACAGGCGGTGATGTCGAGCTGGGCAGTATCGATTTGCTTCATCGTTGTCTCCTCGGTAACGGTGTACTCGCCTATGGTACCCTTGCCGATGCATTTGTTCATCGAAAGCCTCATGTATGCCTCATTTTTATCTATCGAATAAATGCCAAGATCTGCGATAAATGACCCCGGTTGATTTGTCTCATAACCTACCTTGGGGATGGGTTGAGAGGGGTGCGGGGTAGCGGTATCGTGAACCGGATAAAAATGTAACCCAGGCAAGGGAGCTAGATATGAGCGAGCAGACCATCGGTACGACATGTGTTCAGGGCGGCTATCACCCGGGAGATGCGGAGCCGCGCCAGGTGCCCATCTACCAGTCCACCACGTGGAAGTATGACACGTCCGAGCACATGGGCAAGCTGTTTGACCTGGAGGAGTCTGGTTATTTCTACAGCCGTCTGCAGAACCCTACGTGCGATCTGGTTGCCGCCAAGATCTGCGAGATGGAGGGCGGCACCGCTGCGATGCTCACGAGCTCGGGCATGGCTGCGAACTTCCTCGCGATCTTTAACGTGGCCGGCGCCGGCGATCATGTGGTCGCAAGCTCGGCCATCTACGGCGGTACCTACAACCTGCTTGCCCATACCATGGGTCGTATGGGCGTTACCTGCACGTTCGTTGCCCCCGATTGCACCGATGAGGAGCTCGAGGCAGCCTTTGAGCCCAATACCAAGCTCGTCTTTGGCGAGACGATCGCCAACCCCGCCCTTGCCGTGCTCGATATTGAGCGCTTTGCCAAGGCCGCGCATGACCACGGCGTGCCGCTGATGGTCGACAACACCTTCCCGACGCCCGTGATGTGCCGTCCCTTTGAGTGGGGCGCCGATATCGTTACGCACTCCACCACCAAGTACATGGATGGACATGGGGCCTGCCTGGGCGGCGTGATCGTCGACCACGGCCAGTTTGACTGGATGGCCCATGCGGACAAGTTCCCGGGTCTCACCACGCCCGATGAGAGCTACCACGGCGTGACCTATGCCGAGAAGTTCGGTCGCGAGGGCGCCTTCATTACCAAGGCAACCGCTCAGCTCATGCGCGACCTCGGCCCCATGCAGAACCCGCAGGCGGCGTTTTTCCTGAACAGCTCGCTCGAGAGCCTGCATGTGCGCATGCCGCGTCATTGCGAGAACGGCCTGGCTGTTGCCAAGTTCCTGCAGAGCCATCCCAAGGTGCGCTTCGTGAGCTATCCGGGTCTGGAGGGCGACAAGTACTATGACCTAGCTCAAAAGTACATGCCCAACGGTACCTGCGGCGTTGTGAGCTTTGGCTTTAACGGTGGTCGCGCGGCGGCCGAGACCTTTATGAAGAGCCTCAAGCTCGCTCAGATCGCCACGCATGTGGCCGACGCCCGCACTTGCTGCCTGCATCCCGCTAACGCCACGCACCGCCAGATGAACGATGAGGAGCTTATCGCCTGTGGCATCTCCGCCGACATGGTGCGCCTGTCGTGCGGCCTCGAGGACACGGCCGATCTGATTGCCGACCTTGAGCAGGCGCTTGAGCAGTGCTAGGCTAACGTTCGTGCAAGGCGCCGATGCCGGCAGAAAGCTTCGGCGACCTTTAGTTCCGATACCGTAGGCGGGGCCCCAATCGCGACTCTTTGCAGGCGATTGGGGCCCCGTTTTTGTGTTGCGCCACTCGAAAGGATGGATACGGAGAAAACCGCAGAGCAGCTGCGCCGAGAACACATCGCTGTTGAGGGAGACACCCATGGCAAGAACAAATGGGCGATTCTGTTTACGGTGCTCATCATGACGTTTATGGTGTGTCTGGATTCGACCGTCGTGACCGTGGCGCTGCCCGTGATGCAAAAGGAGCTGGGCGTGGGCCTCGATCGCATTCAGCTGGTAAGCTCGGTGTATCTGCTTGCGGCTTGTGCGGCGATGCGGCTTTGTGGTGCGATGCGGCTTGTGGGGCGGGCGGGGGTCGGTCCGTGGTAGACTATCGAGCAACGTTTATTAATCGCGCGGTATCGTTGCCGCGAGAAGGGGTTGCGCCATGCAGGAGCTTGAGGACCGTATTCGCCATGACGGCATCGTAAAGGCCGGTAATGTCCTTAAGGTTGATGCTTTCCTCAACCACCAGTGCGACGTTGAGCTGTTTGACCGCATGGGCGCCGAGTGGGCCCGTCTGTTCGAGGATGTCGAGATTAACAAGATCCTTACGATCGAGGCTTCGGGCATTGGCATGGCCTGCATCGCAGCCCAGCATTTTGGCGGCGTGCCGGTGGTCTTTGCCAAGAAGGCGCAGTCCATCAACCTCGACGGCGAGCAGTATGCCACGACCATCTATTCCTTTACCAAGCAGAGGGAGTACCCGGTCATCGTTGGCAAGCGCTTCCTGTCCGAGGGCGACAAGGTCCTGATTATCGACGACTTCCTGGCCAACGGATGCGCGCTCGAGGGTCTTATCAAGATATGCGAGGCTGCGGGTGCCGAGGTGTCCGGCATTGGCATTGCGGTGGAGAAGGGCTTCCAGGGCGGTGGCGATAAGCTCCGCGAGCGCGGCTTCCGTGTTGAGAGCCTGGCCCGTATCGCCGATATGGACTGTGAGAACGGCGAGATCACCTTCGCCTAAGCGCGCAACACAAGCGATTGGTATGCGATGTGACAAAGGGACTGTCCCTTTGTCACATTTTTTGTATGAGGGGAGGTGTTGATATGGATGAGAACAAGATGGGATGGCGTGAGTATGCGCGCTATGCCGAGATGTCGGTCGAGGAGCTGGCGCGCGATTGCGAGGTGCAGGTGTTTCGCGCGACGGGTCCGGGCGGGCAAGGCGTGAACACGACGGACTCGGCGGTGCGCATGAAACATGTCCCTACGGGGATTACCGTGACGGCGCGCGAGAGTCGCAGTCAGTTCCAAAATCGTAGCTGCTGTTTGCGTAAGCTGCGCGCTGAGCTTGAGCGTCGCGGGCGTCCACCGCGTCGACGCGTAAAGACCAAGGTGCCTCAGCGCTCTCGCCAGCGCAGACTTAATGACAAGCACTTCAACGCCATTAAAAAGGCCAACCGCCGCAAGCCGGGCGGGGAGGAGTGATCTTCTCGATAAGTTGCGGTGAAATAGGGGCTTTTTTGCGGCTTTACCTGCATAAACAGTCCCTATTTCACCGCAACTTAGGGGTGGTTAGCGGGTTGGGCGCCAGACTTGGAGGGCGCCGGGTAGGATGTCGACTTCGATGCGCGAGGCGATAACAGGTTCGCCGTCGGCCTGAATGGGGTAGTCGGGCTCCTCAAAGGTAAGCACGGCATGGCGGCAGCGGAGCATGCAAACCGGCGGCAACTTGGTATGGTGGCCGTCCTTGGCCGAAAGGAACATGGGAAGCGCGACCGCGCGCGGAACGGGGCCGCAGGCGTAGCAAACGTCGAGCATGCCGTCACACGGGTCGGCGTCGGGACAGATACGATAGCCCGAGCCATAGGTGGGGCCCAGCTGAATCGCCATGATGATCGCCCTCACGCGCTCGGCGGGCGCGCCGTCAAAGCTGACTGTCATGGGGTAGTTGCGATAGCGCAGGCCAAACTGTTCAAGTCCCGAGAGGGTGTAGAGCGGAGCGCCGGCGAGGCCCGTCTTTTTGCGCAGCTCGGTGGTGCCCAGGCCGATGGCGGCGTCAATACCGACGGAGAGCGTCTGGTCGTAGTACTCAACGGTAGCCTCGCCGCTACCGCTTGCGGGGTTCCATGAGCGAATGCGACCGATGTCCTGACGCTGCAGCTCGCAGGTGAGCAGCGCGCCAAAATCCTTGCCGGAGAAATCTTCTATACCGAGCGTTTGGGCAAAATCGTTGCCGGAACCCACGGGTAGGATGGCAAGAGCGGGGCGGGCGTCCTCCTTTTGTGCCATAAGCCCGTTGACGACCTCGTGGATCACGCCGTCGCCGCCAAGGGCGATAACAGTGCGATAGCCCTGAGCCTGTGCGGCCAGCTCCTTGGCGTGTCCCATACACTCGGTCAATACCAGGTCAAACTGGGATGCGCGTGCAGTCATGTCCAAAAAGCGTTGCAGGCGCTCGGCAACTTCGCGCGCCGCACCCGATTGGGCGGCTGGGTTGGCGATGATGAGCGTGCGACCAAAATCAGTTGCGTGCATGGGCGACTCCCGGCATATGGCGTGACGGTGCGGTCGCGCTCGGGTCAAATTGCCCCCCCGATTGTGGCTGCACGGCGAATACTTACGTCTACTCTATCAGGTCGTTGTGGCGCTCGATAGCATCCGCTACCGTACCGCCCTCATCCACTATAAGCGAACGGCGCTTGGGTGAGATGATGCGCTGGGCAGGGTACACGCCGCGGTGTCCGCCGGCGAGATAGCTGATAAAGGCCACGATGACAAAGAACCCGGCGGCCGTGCCGTGGAACAGGTCGATGGCCATCATGCAGGTGGTGATGGGCACGTTAAGGCCGGCACAGAACACGCCGAGCATGCCGAGAGCCGCCAGAAAACTGGGGTCGAGCCCGGTAAGGCAACCGATCCAGCCACCGAGTGCCGCACCGATGCCAAACAGGGGCGTGACCTCGCCGCCTTGGAAACCGGCACCCAGGGTGAGTGCCGTTACGACGAGCTTGATGGCGGCGTCGGCGAGGGTGGTGTTGCCGGCAAACCCGGCGCCCGAAAGCCACGTGGAAAGGCCGGCGTAGTCCCAGGCGTCGAGGAGGGCATAGACAGCCAAAACCACGAGTGCGCCTATAAGTGCGCGAACGAGGTAATTGGTGATAAAGCGACCGTACAGGCCCTTGACGGTTCGAACCGACCAGGCAAAGAGGCGTGCCGTCAGACCGAAGATAATGGCGCTGATAACAACGATAACGACCGTTTTGGGCGTCATGGCGGGAACGCTGGCGATGGCATTCGCTTCGTACTCGGTACCCAGGGCGAGTGATGTAAAGTAGCCGGTAAACGAGGCGACCAGGCAGTAGATCCCTGCGGTGTAGTCGATCTTGCCGATAAAGCACATCTCCATGCCAAAGAAAGCTCCGGCAAGGGGAGAGCCGAATACGGCGCCAAAGGCCGACGAGATGCCGGCGAGCATGAGGTCGTGGTGGTCATGCTTTTTGAGGTGGGCGAGGCTTGAGATGTTGCTGGCGATGGTGCCGCCAATCTGCACCGCGGCTCCCTCGCGACCGGCCGATCCGCCCGTTAGGTGCGTGAGCGTGGAGCAGACGAAGGTGAGGACGGCCATGCGCTTATGGATGAGGCGTGTGCCCAGAGCGGAGTCGATGACCAGGTTGTTACCGCGTTTGGCGGCAAGACCGTGGTTTTTGTACACCCATGCGGTGGCAACGCCCACAACGGGAAGCATGGCGTAGATCCACGTATGGTGCTCGCGATAGTCGGTCGCGATATTCAACGAGGCCAAAAACGCCCAAGCGGCAACGCCCATGGCGAGCGAGACGATGACGACGAGTACGAGCAATTTAGCGCTCGCGAGTAGGTTGTGGGCATTGCGGCGCGTGTCGGCAGCCAAGAGATGCTCGGAGTGGGTGAGCTGTTGCCTGCCTGCCATGATGACGTCGTTAAGGGAGAAAAAGCCGCCGTCGTCGAGCGGCTGGGAATGATTCTGCGCCTCGTTTGTGCTTTCGGGTTTGTCGGTAAAAGCCATACGTTCCTCTTTTAGGTTGCAACACGAGCATTATAGAACGTGCCAAACGTGACAAACCGGCAGGTTGGTTTCGGTTCTGTTTCGCGGCTTGCGGCCGACAGATGTATTCGAGAACGTGGGTCGTTTCGCCGTCGTGCGGCAGGGGATTATACTGAGAAAAGCATAAAGAATTGGCGCTCCCGTTGTGCGCTGTGGCATTAAGAGGTGCATATGGCAGAGAAACTCATTCCGCTGGAGGACGCGCAGTCGATTGTTCTGTCGCACGTTGCTCCGACCGATCTCGTCGAGATTCCCGTGTGGCAGGCCGCCGGTCTTCCCTTGGCCGAGGACACGGTGGCCGATATCGACATTTCACCGTTTGCCAACAGCGCTATGGACGGATATGCCGTGCGCGCCGTCGACCTCGCCAAAGCGTCCACCGATGCGCCCGTGACGCTTTCTGTCGTAGGGCACGAGGCAGCGGGCCATGTCTTTGAGGGCGCAATCGGCGCGGGCGACACGGTTCGTATCATGACGGGCGCGCCGGTACCCGAAGGTGCCGATGCCGTGGTGAAGTACGAGATCGTCGATGTGCTCGACGGTGACGGCAACGAGGGTTCGCGTGTGAGATTCTCGGCGCCGGCCAAGGTGGGGGAGAACGTTCGATCGGCTGCTGAGGAAGCGCATACTGGCGACGTCGTGATGTACGCTGGAGAGGTTGTGGCTCCGGCGGGCGCCGGCTTGCTGGCGAGCGCCGGGTATGCGAGCGTGAAGGTGCATGCCGCGCCGCGCGTGGGCATTATCTCGCTGGGGACGGAACTGGTCGCACCGAGTAACGTGCCGGCGCGCGGGCAGATTCGCGACTCCAACTCGTCGGCGTTGATGGCCGAGGCGCTCGATGCAGGAGCCGAGCCCGTATTCTACGGCATTGCGCCCGATGATGAGCAGGCGATTGCCGAGCTGGTGCATCACGCTGCGCAGGAGTGCGATTTTGTCATTACGAGTGGTGGCGCCTCTGCGGGTGATTACGACTATGTGACGGCGCTCGTTCGGCGCGAGGGCGAGGTGCTGTTCGACCGCATCTCGATGCGTCCCGGCAAGGCCATCACGTTTGGCCTGCTGGGGGGCAAGCCATATTTGGGACTTTCGGGCAATCCCGCGGCGGCGTATGTGGGCTTTGAGATGCTCGCCCGCCCGGCGATCCGCAAGATGCGCGGCTTTGCCGAGGGCGTGCGTCCCGTGCAGCAGGCGAAGCTCACACACGGCGTGAAGAAGCGACAGCATCGCCGCTTCTTCGATCGTGCCACGGTTTTGCGCGACCCCGAGACCGGTGAGCTGTTGGTGACCGAGGCCAAGACGCAGAATTCGGCGCTGCTCGGCACGATGCAGCGGGCCAACTGCCTGCTGCGTATTGACGAAGGCCCGTGTGACCTCAAGGCGGGCGACGTCGTGGATGTCGTGCGTGTCGACTTGCCTGAGGGCACGGTGCTATAGGAGGAATGCTATGGAGCTGAAGATATCGATTGTGACGTGCTCGGATACGCGCGATCTTGCCCAGGACGAGGCGGGTGCTGCGCTCGAGGAACTCATCGCGGCGCAGGGCTGGACGGTCGCCTCACATGTGGTCGTGCGCGACGACGTCAGCGAGATCGGTGATGCCATTGTGGAAGCGGCCGATGAGTGCCACGCCGATGTCGTGCTCACCTGCGGCGGCACGGGCCTTTCGATGCGCGACGTGACGCCCGAGGCGACGCGTGCCGTCTGCGACCGCGATGTACCGGGCATTGCAGAGGCAATCCGTGCGTACTCCATGACCAAGACGCGCCGCGCTATGCTTTCGCGCGCCGTGTGCATGCAGCGGGGGCATACGCTTGTCATCAACTTTCCGGGATCAACGAAAGCAGCCCGCGAAAGCTGGGAGGCTGTGAGTGACCAGCTGGAGCACGCAGCTCAAATGACGGCGGGGGGCGGGCACACCAAATAAGCGCATTACCTGCGGCGGAGTGACCTTACGGGCTGCTCCGCCTTTTTTATGCAGCGACAGTGCGGTCCGTCTCGTGGTTACCGGTAAAGGAAAGTTATTAGACGAGAAATATTTATCACAAACACTATTCGCGCAAAAGTATAATCTAGTAACAGTATAAAGCTTGCGGCGGGGTGCCCGGGCGTAGCGTTCGAAAGGGTTGAACATGTTCGATACGGTTTCTCGCCGCGGGTTCGTTTCACTTTCCGCTGTCGCCGCTGCCGGCCTTGGGCTTGCCGGCTGTTCCGGCAGCAAGACGTCTGGGCCGACTGGCTCCGATGCCGGTTTTTCTAAGGCATCTTCCAAGAAGGCTGTTGATCTGCAAGTCTTTGCTGCCAACTCGCTCGAGAAGGCCCTGCCCGAGGCTCAGAAGCTCTATACCGACCAGACCGGCACTACGTTTGCCGACACGCAGTTTAAGGCGTCTGGCGACCTTGTCGAGCAGATGCGCGCCGGTGCCGCCGTCGACGTGCTCATCACCGCTTCCAAGGGCACCATGGATGACGCTGAGACCGCCGAGCTCGTCGACGCCGACACGCGTGAGGACATGTTCGTCAACGACCTCGTGATCATTCGCGCCGAGGGCTCTGACACCAGGGTCGAGGCCATCGCCGACGTCGCGAACCTGGACGGCAAGATTGCCATCGGCGACGCCAAGACCGTTCCCGCTGGCAAGTACGCCAACCAGGCCCTGGCCTCCGTGGGCCTCTACACCGGCACCGAGGGCGACGACGGCGAGTATGCACCCGATTTCGCCGACAAGGTGGCTCTGGCCGACAAGGTCGGCACCGCTGCGTCTTACGTCTCTACGGGCGATTGCGTGGCTGGCTTTGTCTACAGCTCCGATATCTTCCGCTACGACGGCATCGAGGAGGCCTTCGTGTGCCCCGAGGACTCGCACAAGCCCATCGTGTATCCCGGCGCTGTCGCCGATAGCTCCGAGCACGCCGACGAGGCCAAGGCGTTCATCGACTTCTGCCTGACCAACAAGAAAGCCCAGAAGATTTGGGCTAAGTACGGCTTTGAGCTTACCGCGTAGTTCGCAACATCGCTGCATAACGATATGCTTGAGGGCGGGCGTTCTCGCGATCGCCCGCCCTTTTGATTGAACCGGCGTGTCCGCGCGCCGTTGCCCTGTGTTTGAGGAGTCGCCCGTGTCAAGGAAAACGATTCGCCTGCTCGCCGTGCTGGCTGCGGTTCTGTGCGTGCTGACCGCACCGCCCGGGGTTGCTCGGGCCGAGGCACTCTTCACCACCGCCGATGGCCGCCAGGCGACCGAAGATTCCGCGCTTATCGATGGCGTCGGGTTTGGCCTCAACGCGTTTGAGCGCAATGCCAAGGGCACAGCCCGTTCGTTTGCGGGTCAGCCCGAGGGCTACCGTTTTCCTATCTACAAGAAGACGACCCTCGTGACGGTGACGACGCCTGAGAGCATCGTGGTCTGGCTCGACGCCCATGCCGCCAAAGACGCGGGGCTCGACATCTCAAAGGCAGATGACCAAAAGGCGCTCAAGAAGATGCTCGTGGGGCTCGACAAGTCGCACTCCATGGGTGGGGCGTTGCTGGAGGACTCTAATCTCGAATGGGTCTTTACCTCGGATAACGCGCTGGTGCAAAGCGATTACCGCTATCAGTTTAAGGTGAAGGGCGGCAACGGCGATTACTACACGGTAGTGAATGCCGCCGACGCCGCGAATGCCGAGCTAGATTTGGGTGACGGCGTCCTGTGGAGCGATAACGCCGCCCTCGTGCGGTATGCGGACGTGTCGACGACGGTGCCGCCGTCGCTGGCGGAGCGCGCCGCAGCCTTCTTGGGCGACATCGACTATCGCCCGTTTTGGGTGTCCATTAAAACGAGCGGCCTTGCCCTGCTGATCTCCTTTGCGCTGGGCCTGTTTGCCGCGTGGAAGACTATGGGTACCTCGAGTCGCATCAAGGGCCTGCTCGATTCGGTTTTTACGATTCCTATGGTGCTGCCGCCCACGGTCTGCGGCTTTTTGCTCCTCATGCTGTTTGGCCGCTCGATTGGGGTGGGCCAGTGGCTCATCGCGCACGGCGTCTCGATCGTCTTTACGTGGCCGGCGGCGGTGATATCTGCCGTGGTGGTGTCGTTTCCCCTGGTCTACCGTACGGCACTTGGTGCCTTCGAGAGCCTCGACACGCAGATGCTCGACGCCGCGCGAACCTTGGGATGGTCCGAACGTCGCATCTTTGCCAAGCTCATGATGCCGCTCGGCTGGCCCTCCATCGCCGCCGGCACGGTGCTCGCCTTTGCCCGCGCGATGGGCGAGTTTGGCTGCACGCTGTTCTTTGCGGGCAACTACGCCGGTATTACGCAGACCATTCCCATCGCCATTTACTTTGAATGGATGGGCGGCAACACGTCGGTGGCCCTCTTTTGGGTCGCCGTCGTGATCATGTTCAGTTTCCTGGTCATTCTGTTCATCAATATGTACACCGCTCATTCGCAAAAGTATCGCGAGCGCGGCCTTTCCCGTGCGGAGCGCAAGCAGGCCAAAGATCTCGCCGGACAGGGCGATTCGCTCGACCCGGCGGGCGGCGATGCCTTGCGTATCGATCGCGAGGCGCTGGCCGAGCTCATGCGCGATGATGCCGCTTTGCAGGGAGGTCGATAGGCCATGTCGCTCGTTCTGGATATCAAAAAGCACTATCCCGGGTTTACGCTCGACATGCAGCTTGAGGCCGGCGAGGAGCGTGTGGCGCTGCTGGGCGCCTCGGGCTGCGGCAAGAGCTGCACGCTGCGCTGCATTGCCGGCGTGGAGACGCCCGACGAGGGCAAGATCGTCGTCAACGGTGTAACCTTCTTTGACTCGGCGGCGGGCATCAACCTGTCGCCTCAGGAGCGCAAGTGTGCCCTGCTGTTCCAAAACTATCAGCTCTTTCCCAACATGACGGTGGCCGATAACGTATGCGCCGGCGTAAAGGATGCGGGCGACGCCGCCGCGCGCAAAAAGCTCGCCGAGCGCTATCTGGGCATTTTCGGTCTGGCCGATTTTGCCGACCGCTATCCCGCGCGACTCTCGGGCGGCCAGCAGCAACGCGTGGCGCTCGCCCGCATGGTGGCGGCGCATCCGGGCATTTTTATGTTCGACGAGCCCATGAGCGCGCTCGATTCTTATCTTAAGAGCGCCCTCGAGCAGAACATGCTCGACCTGTTTGACGTCTGTAACCGCACCGTGCTCTACGTGAGCCACGACATCGACGAAGCGTGCCGCCTCTGCCAGCGCATCTGCGTGATGCATAACGGGCATGTGGAGGAGATCGGCTCCGTCGAGGACGTGGTCCGCCGTCCGCAGACGCTGGCGGCACTGCGTCTGACGGGGTGTAAGAACACAAGCCGCGCACGAAAGATCGGGCCCGAGGAAGTTGAGGCGCTCGACTGGGGCATGACCTTTAACGTGGGTCGCGAGGTTCCCGATAATGTGGTGTACCTGGGCATTCGCGCAAGTTACTTCCATGTTGACAACCGTGCCGAGCGGGGCCGCAATAGCTATGATTTGCACGTGGCCCGTGTGAGCGATTCGCGCTTTGAGCGGCTGGTGCTGCTGGACGTACCGCGCGTCGATGCGCCAACGCGTCTGCAGTGGAAGGTCAACAAGGTGGGCATGCCTGTCGACGAGCTGCCACAAGCAGGCGAGACGCTGCGCATGCATTTTGATGCCAGTAGGATCCATTTGGTTTGTCGATAGCGCCGGGTAATGCCGTCGGGGATATAAGCCTCGGCGGCTTTGTTTTTGCCGTTCGCCGAATGAGGGATGACAAACTCTTATCAATCAAGCAATCAATTTATTAAACGACGGCACACGATGCTGTCGTACGACGATGCCGCGGGGGCTGCAAGCGTGGCTCTGTGCGGTACGTCCGACGAGGTGATTCCCGAGGCCGAGAAGGTGCTGCCGTCAAACCTCTGCCCGCTCATCAAGTCGACGTACGGCTTTGCCTACTCGCAAAAGTGCCCGTTTACGTACTTTAGCGACATGATCATCGGCGAGACCGCCTGCGACGGCAAGAAGAAGATGTACGAGCTGCTGGGGGAGCTTAAGCGCACGCACATTCTGCATCTTCCTCAGGGTCGCGACCGCGCCTACGAGCGTGAAGGCTGGTACGAGGAGTGCCGCCTGCTCAAGGAGGAGCTCGAGGGCTTCTACGGCGGCTAAGGCCGCTGTGGTCGATGGGGTGGATTCGGTGACGTGGACCTGCGTGCAGCCAACCGGGTTCTCCTCGGTCGATGCTTCCGAGCGGCTGCGCGAGGCACTGGCAGCGGCTGGCTATGACGTGGCTGCCGACCTGGCGCGTTCCGGCGAGCCCACCAAGATCAGCAGCATGTGCACGGTGTTTGCCGAGAGCGAGGTCATTAGTCTGATCGGCCGCGGCGAGCCGCGCGAGAACATTGCCCGTGGCGTGATCGACAGCGTCGTGTCGCGTGTGGCGACCATGGCCTCGCAAGCCGCGGGCGCCCCGTACTATCTGACCGGTGGTCTGTGCGAAAACGCCTATGTCGTCGAGCGTCTTGGCGCATTGGTGGGCTCGCCGGTCACTACCTCGCCCCAGGCCCGCTTTGCCGGTGCCATCGGCGCGGCCATTCGCGCCCAGGCGCTCGCGTAGGGGGCCGGTGCGATAAATTGCCCGCTCTCGGCGCCGTCATGCGTATACTGGGAGGAACTGATTGACCGATGAGAGGAGGTATCGATGGCTGACGATCTCATGAAGCTCACGCAGATGACTGCCGCGAGCGGTTGAGCCGCTAAGTTGGCTCCTGGAGCCCTCGCCCAGGTCCTGGGCGACTTACCCAATGTGCATAACGACAACCTGCTCGTGGGGTTCGATACCTCCGACGATGCGAGCGTCTTCCGCGTTGGCGATAACTTGGGCCTCGTGCAGTCCATCGACTTCTTCCCACCGATGGCCGACGACCCGTTCCTGTTTGGCCAGATCGCCGCGGCAAACTCGCTGTCGGACATATACGCCATGGGTGGGCGGCCGAGCCATGCCATGAACCTGCTTTGCATACCCAGTTGCCTGGGCGTTGAGGTTGCCGGCCAGATTCTGGCGGGCGGCGCCGACAAGTGCGTCGAGGCCTGCTGTGCCATCGCGGGCGGCCACACCATCAACGACGACGAGCCCAAGTACGGCCTGTCCGTGAGTGGCTTTGTCGCGCTCGACCACATGCTCGCCAACAGCGGCGCACGCGTGGGCGATGTTCTGCTGCTGACCAAGGCGATCGGCTCGGGCATCATCACTACGGCCATTAAGGGCGAGCTCATCGAACAGGATGATGCCAGCCCGATGTTCGACTCGATGCGGACCCTCAACGAGGCTCCGATTCGTCTGGCCGAGGACCTCGAGCTTCATGGCTGCACCGACATCACGGGCTTTGGCCTGATCGGACATGCGTGCGAGATGGCCGAGGGCTCGGGCGTGCAGATTGAGCTTGTGTCGGGGGCGGTGCCGCTCTTTGACCAGGTGCTCGACATGGCACGCCTCGGCATTATCCCTGCCGGCGCCTACCGTAACCAGGACTTTTTTGGCCCGCGCGTGGCGGTCGACGATGGCCTGGAGCCGGGGATGCTCGATGCGCTGTACGATCCGCAGACCTCTGGCGGCCTGCTTATCGCGGCGCCTGCTGACGATGTGGATGAGCTTGCGCGCCGTATGCATGCCGAAGGACGTATCGCCTCCGTCGTCGGCCGCGTGTGCGAGCCGGTGCCGGGCGGTCCTGCCGTCCACGTTGTCCGCTAGCCCGCACGTTTATGTAACTGTTTACCGTTCTCTAGAACGGTTCTTTCGAAAGGAAATGCTATGTCTACCAAGATTGAAGTCAATGCCATGGGCGATGCCTGCCCGCTGCCCGTCGTCAAGACGCTTAAGGCGCTCAAGCAGCTCGATGGCGAGGGCGTTGTCGTGACCTCGGTCGATAACGAGACCGCCGTCAAGAACATCTCCAAGATGGCGCAGGAGAAGGGCTGCACAGCCTTGGTCGAGAAGGTTTCTGACGCCGAGTGGCACGTGACCGTGGCGACCGCCGGTGCCGTGGCCGTTGCGGACCCCGAGCAGGACGGTGCTGCCTTCTGTGATGCCAGCGCCGGCAAGGGCAAGCTCGTCATTTCCGTCTACACCGACTGCATGGGCCGCGGCGACGACGAGCTGGGCCACAAGCTCATGAAGGCGTTTATCTTTGCCGTGACGCAGCAGGAGGAGCTGCCCGCGACCATGCTGTTCTACAACGGCGGCGCCAAGCTCACCGTCGAGGGCTCTCCGGTGCTCGATGACCTGAAGGGCCTGGCCGAGCAGGGCGTCGAGATTCTCACCTGCGGTACCTGCCTGGACCACTTTGGCATTAAAGACCAGCTTGCGGTGGGCGAGGTCACTAACATGTACGTGATCGTGGAGAAGATGGAGCAGGCCGTGCGCGTCGTGCGCCCGTAGCATATTGGTTGGAGTTGCCATGAGGGAGAAGCGCCCGGCGCTTGTCATCACGTTTCCCACCACGGCGGCCGCCATGGGCTGCGAGACCCTATGCATCGAGCGCGGCCTTCCCGGGCGCACGATTCCCGTGCCCGGGGAGGTCGCTGCCGGCTGCGGTCTGGCGTGGAAGGCGTTGCCTGCCGATGAGGAGCTGCTGCGCGCCGAGCTTGCCGCAGCTGGTGTTCCCACCGAGGGCTTTACGGTGATTGACATGTGGGAGGTCGTGCGATGATCTACCTGGATAATGCGGCGACGACCATGCATAAGCCGCAGGCGGTCATCGATGCCGTGACGCAGGCGATGTGCTCGCTCGGCAATGCCGGGCGCGGCGCCACGTCGGGTGCTCTCGATGCGGCTCGTACGATTCACGGTTGCCGTGCCAAGCTCGCGCGCCTTTTGGGTTGCCCGAGAGCGGACCATGTGTGCTTTACGCCCAACTCCACGGCTGCACTCAACACCGCCATCTGTGGCGTGGTGCGCCCCGGCGACCGTGTGGTCACGACGGTGCTCGAGCACAACTCGGTGTTACGCCCGCTCAATCGCCTGGCGGCGGAACAGGGTGTGGCGGTTGAGCATGCGGGCTGCGACGAGAACGGCGTGCTCGACTACGACGAGCTCGAGCGGTTGGTCACGCCCGGTACGCGTGCCGTGGTGGTGACGCACGCCTCCAATGTAACCGGCAACGCAGTCGACATTGCGCGCGTGGCGGCCATGGCCCATGCGGCAGGTGCGCTGGTGATCGTCGATGCCTCGCAGTCTGCCGGCACGGCGCATATCGATATGCACGCCATGGGGCTCGATGTCGTGTGCTTTACCGGCCACAAGGGGCTTATGGGACCTCAAGGCACCGGCGGCCTGGCCGTGGCGGAAGGCATTGACGTGGCGCCGTGGGCCATGGGCGGCACGGGCGTGCACAGCTTCGATGAGCTGCAGCCGCTTGAGTGGCCCACGCGCCTGGAGGCCGGTACGCTCAACGGTCACGGTATCGCGGGCCTTTCTGCCAGCCTCGACTTTATCGAGACACAAGGCGGGGTCGAGGCGATTGCGGCGCATGAGCGCTCGCTTGCAGAGCGCTTCCTCGCCGGTGTTCGCGAGATTCCGGGGATTAAGCTCTACGGTGCCTTTGACCAGCCGACGCGCTCGGCGATCGTTTCGCTTAACGTGGGTGATATCGACTCTGCCCAGATTTCGGACGCGCTCATGCAGGGGTGGGGGATTGCGACGCGCCCCGGCGCCCATTGTGCCCCGCTCATGCACCGCGCGCTCGGGACTGAGCGTCAGGGTGTCGTTCGTTTCTCGTTTGGGTATTTCAACACGGACGAGGAAGTCGACACCGCGATTGACGCGCTCCGCGATTTAGCCTGTTAGAGCGTATATACTTGCGGGACGGGTCTTTTGCCCGTCCCGTTTTTGTTTCGACCCGAAAGGTGGTCCCATGGCCTCATCCGCCCCGCGCGGCCTGCGCTCCGACCATGTCGTTACCGTCGGCATCGCCCTGTTCTCGATGCTCTTTGGCGCCGGCAACCTCATTATTCCGCCGCTGTTGGCGCTGCAGGCAGGTTCTGCCACGCCGCTCGCCATGCTCGGCTTTCTGATTGCCGCCATCGGCCTGCCCGTCATGGGCTTTATTGCCGTGGCGCTTGCCGGAACGGCGCGCGAGCTGGCCGGGCGTGTGCATCCTAAGTTTGGCGAATTCTTCGTTGCGGCGGTGTATCTAGCCATCGGCCCGTGCCTGGCTATTCCGCGCACGAGCTCCACGGCCTTCGAGATGCTGGTGCCGCTGCTGCCGGAGGGCGTCTCGCTCGGCACGGCTCGCCTGGTGTTTGCCGTTGGCTTCTTTATCGTCGCGTTTGTGCTCACGCTGCGTCCGGGCGTTATCACGCGCGTGCTTGGTCGCATTACGGGACCCGCGCTCATTGCGCTCATCGTGCTGGTCGTGGGTGCCGCCGTGGTCTCGCCGTTGGGACCGGCTGCCGCGCCGCAGGCTCCCTACGATGCAGGCGCTGCCGTGCAGGGCTTTTTGACCGGCTACCAGACCATGGACCTGCTTGCGTCGCTCGCCTTTGGCATTATCATCGCCGAGACCATCCACGAGCTGGGCGTGACCGATGACAAGCGCGTGGCCTTCGAGATTTCGCGTTCCGGTGTGATCGCCGGCGTGCTCATGGCCATCATCTACTGCGGCCTGGCGCTTGCCGGCATGCAGCTCGGCACGGTTATACCCGACGCTACCAACGGCGCCGCCATCCTTGCCCGCTCTGCCTCCATGCACTTTGGTCTTGCCGGCACGGTCGTGGTCTTTGCAATCTTTTTCCTCGCCTGCATGAACGTGTGCATCGGCCTCATCAGCTGCTGCTCGCGCTACTTCTGCGAGACGTATGTGGTTGAAGGGGGAGCGGAGGCTTCCGAGGAGGCCGTGCGCCGTCCCTTCGCGGTTCTCGCCTTTGTGTTCGCGGCGTTTTCGTGCGTGCTCTCCAACGTGGGCCTCGACGCGATCCTCATGTTCTCGGTGCCCATGCTCAACGCCTTGTATCCCGTTGCCATCGTGCTGGTGCTTATGGGCCTGGTGCACGGCTTTTGCGACGCTCATCCGCAGGTGTGGGTCTGGGTCGGCGGCGTCGTCGCGGTGCAGAGCGTGATCACCTCGGTCCGCGACGCGTTCTTTGCGGGCGCGTGGCTGCCGTTCGATGCGCTGCCGCTGGCAGATATCGGCGCTGCGTGGGCGCCGGTCGCTGTGGTGGCGTTTGTGATCGGTCTGGTTCATAGCCAGTTTGTCGCACATTCGAGGAGCTAGGGTATCGTCGCTTGCACAGGAGAGAAGTCTCCCCTATAATTTCCTTCGCTTTGGGACACGCAAGGTTTAGACCTTAGCTGCTCAACACCTTCGGGACGTGGCGCAGTTTGGTAGCGCGCCTGCTTTGGGAGCAGGATGTCGCAGGTTCAAATCCTGTCGTCCCGACCATATCTTGCGGGCGTAGTTCAATGGTAGAACCCCAGCCTTCCAAGCTGATGACGCGGGTTCGATTCCCGTCGCCCGCTCCATAGGATAGTTTTAACGGCTTTGGCTCTATTTGGTGCCAGAGCCGTTTTCATAAGCGTGCCGGGCGACGGGAATCGAACCCGGCAGGGTGCGAAGCTGAGAAAATGCGTGAGCATTTTCCAGCGCAGCACGCAAGGGCCAATGGCCCGCAGCGAAACAAGGGTTTGCGAAGCAAACCCTTGGACTTCCCGTCGCCCGCTCCATAAGATTGATGAATGGCTCTGCTTCCTTTTGGAAGCAGAGCATTTTCATATACCTGCCGTGGACCCCACATCCCCTCCTAAGTTGCGGTGAAATACGGACTGTTTTCCGGCTTTTATGGCCCATGTAGTCCGTATTTCACCGAAACTTGCACCTGAGCTTCAGGTTGAGATTGCTCGGCCAAGAAACGCCGGCTATTATCTGGCAGATTATGGTTGGCATGTGCCGTCGCTACTCGAGGCCTGCGATGCGCTGCTCGACGAGCGCGGTTTTCGCGGGTCGGCCAAGGCCGGCATCTCGGTGTTTGACGACGACTTTGGCCTGCATGCCCAGCAGGTGGCACCATCCGCCTGCTCGACAAGAGCGATGTGGTCCGCAAGTCGATGCTCACCACGCATTCGCTCCCTTTGTCGATTCTGATCGAAGAAATCGAGCAATCGTGCGATGATATCGTCTTCATAGGGATTCAGCCGGGCGACACGGAGTTCTACAACCCCATGTCCCCGGAAGTCTTTGACGCCGTTGACGCCGTGTACGACGCCGTGGCCGCCAACGACTTTTCCCATTTTGTCCGCTTGGGACAGGAGCTGTAGCAACGCTTGTCCCTGGTGATTAGGAAAGAAGTGATTGACATGGCAGATTCCAAGGTGGAGTACCCTGCTCCCGATTGCCTGGCGCCCGCCGCGATCGAGGTCAAGACCGAGGCCGCCGGCGTGACCAAGGCTAACCTGCCGGTCGATAAGGCCTTTCTGTTGGCAATGTTCGCCGGTGCGTTTATCGCCTTCGGCGGTCTGTTCTTTACGGTGTTTTTGAGCGACAGCACGCTGGGCTGGGGTGCCCAGCGCGTCGTGGGCGGCCTGTGCTTTTGCCTGGGCCTGGTGCTGGTGCTGGTGTGTGGCGCCGAGTTGTTCACCGGTAATTCGCTTATGGTCTGCGCGCTCAAGAGCAAAAAGATCACCCTGGTCCAGATGCTCAAGGCTTGGGTCGTCGTGTGGCTTGGCAACTTTGCCGGTGCCCTGTTCATCGTCTTTTTGGTGTACATGGCCGGAGTTTACAAGCTCAACGGCGAGGCGGTCGCCAATTCCATGGTGAGTGTCGCCGCCGGCAAGGTGACGATCGACTGGCTGACGATCTTCTTCCGCGGCATCCTGTGTAACATCTTTGTGTGCCTGGCCGTGTGGATCGGTACCGCCGGCAAGACCGTGGTCGATAAGGTCGTGGGCATTCTGCTGCCCATCGCCGCCTTTGTGGCCTGCGGTTTTGAGCACTGCGTTGCCAATATGTACTTTTTGCCCATGGGTGCCGTGATGCACGCGTGCGGCTATGGTGTCGACGTCGCCGGCGCCGATGCGCTCAACGCCGCGGGCATTGCGTTTAACCTGTCCGCCGCCACGTTGGGCAACATCGTGGGCGGTGCGGTTCTGGTCGCGCTCGGCTACTGGTTTATCTACGCCAAGAAGTCTGAGGCGTAGGGTACCGTCTGTTTGACGTTGGACCTCCCGCGGGGCGTCGCCGCGCGAGGATAATAGCGATTGATTGATTCAGCCGATCGAATTGGCTGATAGTTTGACGTTCGAACGATTGATTCACCTTTGGTTTTGAAAGGCCGCACATGAGCGATAGCCAGAATATGTCCGATGAGGTTCGCGCCCGCCTGCGCGCCATTCCCTCCGTCAACGAGCTGCTCGCCGAGTGGCCGGTAGTGAAGGCGGCGGGGGAGACCTGCGACGCGGTGGTGCATGCCGCCGTCACGGCCGAGCTCGACGAGGAGCGCGCCGCCATTCGCGCCGGTGCCGTCCCGCGCTCTAAGCGCGACCTGGCCTCGGCGATCGAGTGGCGTGCGCACCGCTCCGCGCTGCCGAGCCTGCGCCCTGCCGTCAACGCCACGGGCGTGGTCATCCATACCAACTTGGGCCGCGCCCCGCTCGCGGAGTCGGCGGCAAAGGCCGTGGCCGAGGTTGCGCGCGGGTACAGTACGCTCGAGTACAGCGTGGACACCTGCTCGCGCGGGTCGCGCAAGGAACACGCCGCGCATCTGATCCGCTCGCTCACCGGTGCCGAGGACGCGCTTGTGGTCAACAACAACGCCGCCGCGGTGCTGCTGGTGCTGGCGACCCATGCCGCAGGCAAGGAGGTCATCGTCAGCCGCGGCGAGCTTGTCGAGATCGGCGGCAGCTTTCGCATCCCCGATGTCATGGCGTCTTCGGGCGCCAAGCTCGTCGAGGTCGGCGCCACCAACCGCACGCACCTAGCAGATTATGAGCAAGCCATCACGCCCGATACGGCCATGATTTTCAAGGTCCATCCTTCCAACTATCGTATCGAGGGCTTTCACGAGGAGGTGAGCTCTCGGGAGCTTGCGGCGCTTGCTCACAAGCATGGCCTGCTGTTCTATGAGGACCAGGGGTCGGGCGCGCTCCTGCCCGATGACATCCTGGTGTGCGGTGGCGAGGAACCCACGCCGGCTTCGGTCGCGGCGGGGCTCGATATCGTGTCGTGCTCGGGCGATAAGCTGCTGGGCGCGGCGCAGGCGGGCATCATCATGGGCCGTCGCGATCTGGTCCAGGCCTGCGGCGCACATCCGCTCATGCGCGCTCTGCGTCCGGGCAAGTTGGCGCTTACGGCGCTCGAGGCCACGCTGCGTATCTACATGGACGGCGCCGATGTTGCCCATCGCGATATTCCGGTGCTCAGCATGCTTACGCTGCCGCAGGCCCATTTGGAGCGACGTGCCCGCAAGTTGCGCGATCGTATGGTCGCCGGGCTCGATAAGGCCGGTTGCCCGTGCGCCGTTCAGGTGGAGATCGTCGAGGAATCGTCGACCCCCGGTGGCGGCTCGCTGCCTACCATGGAGCTGCCCACGATGTGCGTTGCCGTGCGTCTTGTTGACGCGCGCCTGACGGTCGATGCGCTCAAGCGCTCGCTTGTCCAGGACTTCGACACGCCGGTCGTCACGCGAACCTCGCACGATCGCATTTTGTTTGACGTCCGTACGCTCGTGGGCGACCGCGATATCGAGACGGCGGCGTCGACGCTTGCCGCATGCGTTGAGAAGGCGCTTGCTCGATGAGTGAGGTCCAGGCGCTGGTGGAGTGTCCCGTTATCGTTGGCACGGCGGGCCACGTCGACCACGGTAAGTCGGCATTGATCGAGGCGCTGACCGGCAAGAATCCCGACCGTCTGGAGGTTGAGCGTCGTCGAGGTATGACCGTTGAGCTTGGCTTTGGCGAGCTGGCGCTGCCGAGTGGCAAGATTGTCGGCCTGGTCGACGTGCCTGGCCATGCCCACTACCTGCGCGCCATGGTGCAGGGCGCCACGGGTATCGACGTGGCCGTGCTGGTGGTTTCGGCCGTCGAGGGCGTGATGCCGCAGACCCGCGAGCACGCGCATGTGCTGGAGCTGCTGGGCGTTACGCATATGGTGGTCGCGCTGACGATGTGCGACCTGGCCGATGCCGAGATGACCGAGCTTGCCGAGCTCGATGTCGATGACTTTTTGTCGGGTACCGTGTTTGCGGGCGCGCCGATGGTGCCCGTGTCGTCCAAGACGGGCGAGGGGATCGACGGGCTGCTTGCGGTGGTCGACGAGCAGGTAAGTGCCTGCTGGGATGCTTGCCGCGACCGTTCCGATCGGAGCGATACCGCGTCTCGCCTGCCGATTGACCGCTGCTTTACGATCAAGGGTGTCGGCACCGTCGTTACGGGAACGCTGCACGATGCGCCGGTTGCGGTGGGCGACGAGCTGATGGCTTTGCCATCGCGTACGGTCTGTCGTGTGCGCGGGATTCAGGTGCATGGCGATACGCCGCGCGCGCTGCCTGGGCAACGCGTGGCGCTCAACCTGGTCGGTGACGGTGTCGCGGCGCTTGACCGTGGTGAGATGCTGGGCGTGGAGGGTCGCTTTGGTCAGACGTTGCGCTTTATGATGACGTTTACCTACCTGGGCCGCGAGGGCGCCAAGCCGCGCGTGCTCGAGTCGGGCGCGCGCGTGCACGTGATGGCCGGCACGGCCGAGGTCGTCGGCCGCGTTATGCTTTTGGAGGGCGAGGCCCCCATGGCGGTGGGCGAGACCCGTACCGTGCAGGTGCGCCTGGAGGAGCCATTGCCGCTGCGCGCCGGAGACCATGCCGTGGTGCTGTCGTATTCGCCCGTTATGCTCATCGGCGGCGGGCGTGTGCTGCTTTCGCGCTGCCGTCGCTCGCGCGAGCTTTCGGCCGGCGAGCGTGCGCTGTTTGCGGCGCTTGAAGCCGGCGATGCCGTTGTTGGCGTAGACGCGTGGCTGGCGCTGCAGGCGCTGCCGGTTGCGGCGGCTGATGTTGCCGAGGCGCTCGATCTTGTTGCCGGTGAGGCTGAGGCAGCGCTGGGCGAGTTGGTGGCGCGAGGTGTTGTTTGCGAGCTTGCCGGCTCGGGCGGCACGTTGTATGCGAATGGCGCCGTGCTCGATGCCGCCATGGACGTGCTGGCGGCGACCCTGTCTGCCATGCACGCGGCGGCTCCCAAGGAGACGGGTTTTACGCCCGGCGCCGTTGCCCATGCTGCGTGGCCTGCCGCCGATGAAGGCGTTGCCGCGGCTCTGATTGCCGAGGGCTGCTCGCGTGGCGTGTGCGCCGCCGAGGGCACCGAGGTGTTCGACCCGCGCTCCGCTGCTGCCGCGGCGCGTGTGGTGCGCGAGGCGTGTGAGCGCATTGCGGCGCTGCTCGACGGGGCCGGCCTCGATGCGCCGACGCTGCCCGAGGTGGGTGAGCGACTGCAGCTCGACCGCGACACCATGACGCGCGCTCTGCGCGAGCTTTCGCTCAACCGCTCGATCGTTAAGGTCGAGCGCGACGTTGCCCTGTCTGCCATCTCGGAAGCCCATGCGCGCGAGCTTGTCGCCGCTGCCATTGAGGCAGCCGGCGGCGCTGCCACCACGAGCGTGCTGCGCGAGGCGCTGGGTGTGTCGCGCAAACGTGCCATCAGCATCTTGGAGCACCTGGATGCCGTACGCTTTACGGTGCTCGACAAGGAAGCCGGTGGCCTGAGGTCCCTACGCTAGACTGGCTGCTCGGTTTGGTAAAATACCGCCGCACTTGGGAACGGATGGGCTCCGGTGGGCTCCGCGGTCCTCAAAACCGTTGCGAGGCGTGCAAAACGTCTTGGATGTGTTCGATTCACATACGTTCCCGCCACACGCCACCAGCGCTTTTGTGCTCGCGGTCTTGCTGCGTGCCGCAAAGGCGCTGTTTTGTTTTGTGCGGGTCGGCCGTGTCGTCTGTCTTGCCGCCGGTGTGCCCGGGCGCATCATGTGTCCCCAATGTGGTGGTTTGGAACATGTGGACGAAACAGCTTCGAAACACGCGATTTCTACGTCGGGTGCTCAAAAACGCTTCTACCTGCATCGTAATCAAAACGAAACATCTGCTCGTCGGCTTATGCGAAACTTTGCTGCAACAGTGCGATATTATCCATACACGATAAAGTCCGCGGCGCATAGGGTGCCGTGACCGACATTTTCGTTTCCCATCATTGGAGGAAGCATGAGCTACACGCAGAAAGTTCTCGAAGAGCTCAAGGCCCGCTATCCCGAGCAGCCTGAGTTCATCCAGGCCGCGACCGAGATCCTCGGCACCATCCAGCCGGCGCTCGACGCCCACCCCGAGTACGAGGAGGCCGCCCTGCTGGAGCGCCTCGTCGAGCCCGAGCGCATCGTCATGTTCCGTGTTCCCTGGGTCGACGATCAGGGCAAGGTTCAGGTCAACCGCGGTTACCGCGTCGAGTTCAACTCTGCCATTGGACCCTACAAGGGCGGCCTACGCTTTAACCCGACGGTCACCCTGGGTATGCTCAAGTTCCTGGGTCTGGAGCAGATCCTCAAGAACAGCCTGACCACCCTTCCCATGGGCGGCGGCAAGGGCGGCTCCGACTTTGACCCCAAGGGCAAGTCCAACAACGAGATCATGCACTTCTGCCAGTCCTTCATGACCGAGCTCTATCGCCACATTGGCCCCAACACCGACGTTCCCGCCGGCGACCTGGGCGTTGGCGGCCGCGAGGTTGCCTACATGTTCGGTCAGTACAAGCGCCTGACCAACGAGTGGACCGGCGTCCTTACCGGCAAGGGCCTCTCCTTTGGCGGCTCGCTCGCTCGTACCGAGGCCACCGGTTACGGTCTGGTCTACTTTGTGGACGAGTACCTCAAGAGCCGCGGCGACTCCTTCGAGGGCAAGAACGTTGTCGTTCACGGCTCCGGTAACGTCGCTATCTACGCGGTCCAAAAGGTCGCCCAGCTCGGCGGCAAGGTGCTCGCCTGCTCCGATACCCACGGCTGGGTCGAGGATCCCGACGGCATCGACTACACCGTGCTCGAGCACGTCTACAACAAGAAGCGCTCCGGCCACGACAAGGGCGTCACGCTCGCCATGTATGTTGACGAGAAGCCCAACGCCGTGTGGCACGAGGGCGACGGCCGCGGCGTGTGGCAGCTGCCCTGCGACATCGCGCTGCCCTGCGCTCGCGAGAACACGCTGCTGCTCGAGGACGCCCAGGCGCTCGTCGCCAACGGCTGCAAGGTGGTCGGCGAGGGCGCGAACATGCCCACGACCATCGAGGCCACGACTTACTTCCAGGAGAACGGCGTCGCCTTTATGCCCGGTAAGGCTGCCAACGCCGGCGGCGTGCTCGTGTCCGGTCTGGAGATGAGCCAGAACGCCGAGCACCTGTCCTGGACCTTCGAGGAGGTCGACGGCAAGCTCGAGCAGCTCATGCGCGGCATGTTCCACAACGTGGACGACACCGCCAAGGAGTACGGCCAGGAGGGCAACTTTGTCATGGGCGCCAACATCGCCGGCTTCCTGAAGGTCGCCGACGCCATGCTCGCCCAGGGCGTCTGCTAAATCTTCGCTCGACATAGCATGTGATGAGGCTCCCAGCCATCCGGCTGGGAGCCTTTTTCTATGGTGGCGAGGGCTGTGCGCCCTCGTTTGGTACACTTAGAGGTACTGGACAAGTGAAGAGATGGGGGAGAACGTGCTCAAGTTCGGTACCTACGTTCGCGTTGGAAACGCGGCCGAAGCCTATGAGCTCTTACAGAAGAACCGCAACAACAAGATTGTGGGCGGCGGCATCTGGATGCGCCTGGGTTCGCGTCGCGTGGCGACGGCGATTGACCTTTCGGCCTGCGGACTCGATCAGATCGAGGAGACCGAGACCGAGTTTCGCATCGGTGCCATGTGCACCCTGCGCCAGCTCGAGCGCCATGCCGAGCTCAACGCGCTTGTCAACCATGTCTTTGAGTTCGCCGTCCACGATATCGTGGGCGTGCAGCTGCGCAACACCGCCACGGTGGGCGGCAGCATCTACGGTCGCTTTGGTTTCTCGGACGTGCTCTCGGCCTTTTTGGCGCTCGATTCATACGTTGAGCTGACGGGGGCCGGTCGCGTGTCGCTCGCCGAGTTCGTGGATATGGGCTACGTGCGCGACGTGATCGAGCACGTGGTGGTCGTTAAGCACGATTACCGCGCAAGCTACGAGGCCGTGCGCAAGGCCGCGACCGACTTCCCCTCCTTAAACGTCACCGCTGCCTGGTGGGACAACAGCTGGCATGTCACCGTGGGCGCCCGCCCGCTGCGCGCGACCCTGCTGCAGGGCGAGGCGTGCGGCCTGGTGAGCGAGCAGCCTTCCGAGGACGAGCTGCGCGCCCTGGCCGCGTCCGTACGCGCACTGAGCTACGGCACCAACCTGTGGGGCTCAGCCGACTATCGCCGTTGCATCTCGGCGCCGCTGGCGATTCAGGCCGTGCGTCGCGCCGCCGGCATCGAGCTTTCGGCCTCGCTTGCCCGCGAGCTCGAGGGCGTGCAAGTGCCTAAGTTTGCCACGGACGAGTATTCCTGCCGCCGCGTGCCCGGCGTCGATTCTAGCGAGGTGCGCTAATGGCTGCCAAACTCATCGATCTTTCCTTTACGCTCAACGGCCGCAAGGTCAAGGTTCAGATTGCCCCCGACACCATGCTCTTTGCGCTGCTGCGCGAGCAGGGCTGCGCGTCGGTGCGCTGCGCCTGCGAAACCACCAACTGCGGCCTGTGCACGGTGTGGCTCGACGGCGACCCGGTGCTGAGCTGCTCGGTTCCCGCTGCGCGCGTCGAGGGCCGCTCCGTCACCACGCTCGAGGGCCTCAAGGCCGAGTCCGAGGCGCTCGCCCACGCAATGGCTGCCGAAGGCGCCGAGCAGTGCGGTTTTTGCGCCCCCGGCCTCATCATGAACGTGCTGGCGCTTGCCCGCGCCGCCAAGGAGGACCCGAGTCTCGTCGCCACGCGCGAGGAGCTCTCGCGCCAGCTCGCCGGCAACCTCTGCCGCTGCAGCGGCTACGAGAGCCAGCTGCGCGCCATCGTCCGCTTCCTTAACGAGTCCGGCGTGCAGGTGGGCTTTGAGATGCCCGAGCTTCCGGTCAACGACACCAGCTGCGATGGTGTCTCGTACAAGCAGATCACCCATAAGCAGCCCAAGAAGGACTCGAAGGCCCTGCTCGAGGGGCGTCCCGTCTACACAGGAGACCTGGTGCCCGCCGGCGCCCTTATCGTCAAGCTCAAGCGCAGCCCGTATGCCCGTGCCAAGATCCGCTCCATCGATACGTCGCGCGCCCTGAAGGTGCCCGGCGTCGTGGGCGTCTACACCTACGAGGACGTGCCCAAGCGCCGCTTTACCATCGCCGGCCAGAGCTATCCGCAGCCGAGCCCCTACGACCGCCTGATCCTCGAGAACCTGGTGCGCTACCAAAACGAGGAGGTGGCGATCGTCGCCGCCGAGACCGAGGAGGCCGCCGACAAGGCGCTCAAGCTCATCAAGGTCGACTACGAGGTGCTCGAGCCCCTGCTCGACTTTACCCAGGCGCTCGATAACGACATCGTGGTCCACCCCGAGGGCGACGTGACCTTTATGTTCCCGCAGGGCGGCGACGTTGCTCGCAACCTGGTGTGTAGCGGTACCAGTGATTTTGGCGACCTGGACGAGGCCTTCGCCCAGAGCGACATCGTCTTTGAGCGCACTTACACCAGCCAGGCCACGCAGACCGCGCCCATGGAGACCTTCCGTGCCTTCGCGACGACCGACGCGTTCGGCCGCATCTCGGTGACTACCTCCACGCAGGTGCCCTTTCATGTGCGCCGCATGGTCGCGCAGTCGCTCGACATTCCTCAGTCGCAGGTGCAGGTTATTAAGCCGCGCATCGGCGGCGGCTTTGGCTCCAAGCAGACGGGCTGCTGCGAGATCTTCGTGGCGTTCGTGACGCAGCAGACTGGCCGTCCGAGCTATTGCTGCTACACCCGCGAGGAGACCATCACTGCGGGCAACTCGCGTCACCAGATGCAGATGACCGTCAAGCTGGGCGCCATGAACGACGGCACCATCACGGCCATCGACCTGCACACGTTGTCCAACGCCGGCGCGTATGGCGAACATGCCACCACGACGATCGGCCTCTCGGGTCACAAGAGCCTGCCCATCTACAACCACGTGAAGGCGAGCCGCTTTAGGTGGGACGCCGTCTACACCAACACCAACCGCGGCGGTGCGTATCGCGGCTACGGCGCCACCCAGGGCCAGTTTGCCGTGGAGAGCGCCGTCAACGAGCTTGCCGACATGCTGCACATGGATCCCGCCGACCTGCGTCTTAAGAACATCGTGCGCGAGGGCGAGATTATGCCGCAGTACTACAACGAGAAGCTCAACGCCTGCGCGCTCGACCGCTGCCTGCTGCGTGCGATGGACATGATCGGCTGGCGCGACAAGCCGCTGGCCGTGGACCTGGGCGACCGCGTGCGTGCTCTGGGCTGCGCGCTCACCATGCAGGGCTCGGGCATCTCCAACGTGGATATCGGCGGCATTGACATGCGCCTGGAAGAGGACGGCTTCATTACCATCGGCACCGGCGCCACCGATAACGGCATGGGTGTCGACACGATCCTGGCGCAGATTGCCGCCGAGGAGCTGGGCGTGGAGAGCTCGCTTATCGTGGTGCGCGGCGTGGACACCGACGTCTCGCCGTTCGATGCCGGCTCGTACGCGAGCTCGGGCACGTACGTGACGGGCCTGGCAGCCAAGAATGCCGCGACCGAGCTGCGCGAGAAGATCTGCGCCAAGGCTGCCCAGATGTGGGACGTGGACGCCGCCGACGTGGTCTTCGACGGCCAGTACGTGCGTCTGTCTGACGAGCGCGCCGCTCGCGAGTGCGGCCGCTACCTCACGCTGCGCGACTTTGCCAACCTGTGCGTCAAGAACATTGCGGGCGGCGACGCGCTCACCTCGCATGCTTCTGCCTGCCTGCCCGTTTCGCCTCCGCCGTTTATGGCTGGCATTGCCGAGGTCGAGGTCGACAAGGCCACCGGCAAGGTGACTGTGGTGGACTATGCGGCGGCTGTGGACTGCGGCACCGTGATCAACGAGGCACTCGCGCGCGTCCAGGCCGAGGGCGGCATTGCCCAGGGCATCGGTCACGCGCTCTACGAGATTGTCGAGCACGACGACCGCGGTCGCCTGCGCACCGGTAACTTTATGAGCTACAAGCTGCCCACGCGCCTGGATATCGGCAGCATTCGCGTGGCCTTTGAGCCGAGCTACGAGCCGACGGGCCCGTTTGGCGCCAAGTCGATCGGCGAGGTCGTCATCAACACACCGCTCGCCGCCGTTGCCTCGGCCGTGGCGCACGCCACCGGCCACCAGGTTCGCTCGCTGCCGATCACGCCCGAGAAGGCCCTGCTGGGGGAGTAGGCGAGGAGTCGCTGTCGACACTCTTTGCCTAGCCCGGGGAAACCGCAGCCCACTTTTCAACCGAATTGTGGGCGGCGGGAGATAGCCGATGGGGGTAGCTAATTTGGGAGGGGGGTTTTTTCGCACCCCCCACAAGCGGGGTAGCTAAAAAAGCCCCGTCCCAAATTAGCTACCCTGTTCCGCTGTAACTCGTGGTGAGGTCGTGGGCCTAAAAAGGTGTGCGTGCGCTTGCCGTTCGTATCTGCTATCATTCCTAGTCTGTGCGCTCATGCGGGCGTGGCGGAATTGGTAGACGCGCCAGATTTAGGTTCTGGTGGGATTCCCGTGAAGGTTCGAGTCCTTTCGCCCGCACCAACGCACCTGCGTCGGCCTCGGCCGTCGCGACACTTTGTTGCATAAAGGTACCAGCACCTCAGATAAGCTGGGCAGTATGAGGAGGAACGTGTTGAACATCACCGCTTCTGACGTCAAGGACGCCAAGCTCACCGCTACGGTCACCATCCCGGCCGCCGACGTCGACGCCGCGATCAAGAAGGCCTACAAGGACACCGCCAAGAAGTACCGCTTCCCGGGCTTCCGTGCCGGCAAGGCTCCCCGTCCGGTCATCGACGCTGCTCTTGGCGCCGAGGCTACCCTCGCCCAGGCCACCAACGATCTGATCGCCGCCAACGAGCCCGCCGTCCTCAACGAGCTGGACATCGTCCCCACCAAGAACGGTGACTACAAGGAGCTCGACCTCGCCAAGGATCACGAGGACTACACCTACACCGTCGAGTTCTCTCTGCGTCCTGCCGCCGAGCTCTCCTCCTACGACGCCGTCGAGATCGAGATGCCTCCCGCGGAGGTCACCGAGTCCGAGATCAACAACCAGGTCGAGATGCTCCTCAACTACCGTGCCACCTTCGAGGACGTCGAGGATCGTGCCGTCGAGGCCGAGGACTACGTTACCGTCGACCTCAAGGCCGTCGAGAACGCCGACAACTTCGCTGCCGAGGGCCGCATGCTCATTGCCGGTAGCGACAGCAACCCCAAGGAGTTCAACGAGGCTCTGATCGGTGCTAACGTCGACGACGTCAAGACCGTCACCTGGACCGACGAGGTCGAGGATGGCGAGGAGGCCGAGACCCACACCGTCGAGGTCACCGTCAAGGGCATCAAGGTCCGCAACACCCCCGAGCTCACCGACGAGCTCGTCAAGTCCGACTTTGGCTTCGACAGCATCGACGCTATGCGCGACGCCATCAAGCTCGAGATCGAGCAGGACAAGGCTTCCCGCCTTCCGGCCGAGAAGGAGAACCGTTGCGTCGCCGCTCTCGCCGAGCGTCTGCAGCTCGAGGAGATGGACGCCGACTACGAGCAGTCTGTCTTTGAGGAGCTTGGCCAGAACTTCCTGTCCAACCTCGCTGCCCGCGGCATGACGCTGGACACCTGGCTGCCCGCTTCCGGCCTGACCATGGAGCAGTTCATCGGCGACCTGCACAAGCAGGCCAACGACGTTGCCCGCGAGTCCCTGGCGCTCGACGCCCTCGCCCGTGAGCTCAAGATCGAGGTCACCGAGGACGACGTCAACGCCGAGTTCGAGAAGGCTGGCGTCAAGGACGTCGAGGCTTCCAAGGCCGAGTTCATCGCCGATGGACGCATGCCTGCCGTCCGCGAGTCCATCCGTCGCTCCAAGGCCGTCGACCACCTGGTCGAGAACGCCAAGGTGACCGAGGTCGACGAGACCGCCAAGGACGCCGAGTAATTCTCGCCACCTTTCCCGCGAGCGCATGCAGGCGCCCGTGATGGGGTAAAGTTATAAACCGGTTATTCGGTTGCTTCGTACGGTGCCAGCCAATGCATAGCATGCGGGCACCGTACGTTTATCTAGAACCAATTTGGTCCGCAAGAGAGAAATGGAGATGCGTATGATCGCTAAGTTCGATTCCGCCCTCGTGCCATACGTTATCGAGCAGACGCCGCGCGGCGAGCGCAGCTACGATATCTATTCGCGCCTGCTCAACGACCGCATCATCTTCTTGGGCGAGGAGATCAACTCCGTCAGCGCCAACCTGGTCGTTGCCCAGCTGCTGCATCTTGAGAGCCAGGATGCCGAGAAGGATATCTCGCTCTACATCAATTCGCCCGGTGGCGAGGTCTACTCCGGCCTGGCGATTCTGGACACCATGAACTTTATCAAGCCGCAGGTCTCCACCATTTGCGTCGGTATGGCCGCGTCTATGGCCGCCGTGCTGCTTTCGGCCGGCGCCAAGGGCAAGCGCTTCTGCCTGCCGCACTCCAAGGTCATGATTCACCAGCCCAGTGGCGGTGCCCAGGGTCAGCAGACCGAGATCGAGATCGTGGCCGAGGAGATCAAGAAGACCCGTCGCGAGCTCAACCAGATCTTGTCCGACGCCTCGGGCCAGCCGATCGAGAAGGTCCAGGCCGATACCGAGCGCGACAACTACCTGACCGCTGCCGAGGCGCTTGACTACGGCCTGATCGACCGTATCGTCACCTCGCGCGATCTTGCCGCGAAGGACGCCTAGGATGGCCGGTAACATGCAGGACAACTTTGACGAGAACGGCAACCCCATCCGCTGCTCCTTCTGCGGAAAAGAGCAGGGTCAGGTGCGCCGCCTTGTAAAGGGCCCTACCAACATCTTTATCTGCGACGAGTGCGTTGCCGCCTGCTCCGAGATCTTGGAGGAGTCGCTGGCTTCGGACTTTATGGATGCCGCCTGCAACGGCAAGCTGCCGGGCTTCCTCAACGACCACGGTCAGGCTGCCGGGCAGCCTGCCATGGATCCCGAGGCCGAGGGCTTTGAGCTCGAGGACGACGTACGTCAGGTCATCACGCACGTGCCGACCCCGCACGAGATCTATGACGAGCTTTCGGCCTATGTCATGGGTCAGGAAGACGCCAAGCGCGCCATGTCGGTTGCCGTGTACAACCACTACCGTCGCGTGATCGAGGGTGGCGCCGCGCTTTCGGCCTTTGACGAGGCCTCGGGTGCGGGTTCGCGGCTCGACGACGATATGGACGAGGTGGAGCTCGCCAAGTCCAACATCTTGCTGCTCGGTCCCACCGGTACCGGTAAGACCTTGCTCGCCCAGACGCTCGCGCGCATCCTCGAGGTGCCGTTTGCCATCGCCGACGCCACCGCACTCACCGAGGCCGGTTACGTGGGCGAGGACGTGGAGAACATCCTGCTCAAGCTCATCAATGCTGCCGATGGCGATATCGAGCGTGCGCAGGTCGGCATCATCTACGTGGACGAGATCGACAAGATCGCCCGCAAGGCCGAGAACCTCTCCATCACCCGCGACGTTTCGGGCGAGGGCGTTCAGCAGGCGCTGCTTAAGATTCTTGAGGGCACGGTGGCAAGCGTTCCGCCCACCGGCGGCCGCAAGCACCCCCAGCAGGAGCTGCTGCAGATCGACACGACCAATATCTTGTTTATCTGCGGCGGTGCCTTTGTGGGTCTGGACAAGATTATCGCCGATCGCGTGGGCAACAAGGGCGTGGGCTTTAACTCCGAGATCGCCGGCCCCACCTCGGTCGACGAGAACGACCTGCTGCGTCAGGTGCTCCCGCAGGACCTCAACGCCTTTGGTATGATCCCCGAGTTTGTGGGACGTACGCCCGTCGTCACCCAGACACAGGCGCTCGACGAGGACGACCTGGTGTCGATCCTGACCGAGCCAAAGAACGCCGTTGTGCGTCAGTACCGCAAGATGTTCCAGCTCGAGGACGTTGAGCTTGAGTTTGAGGACGCCGCCCTGCACGAGATTGCTCGCATGGCGCTTGCCCGCAAGACCGGCGCCCGCGGCCTGCGCTCCATCTGCGAGGACGTGCTGCAGCAGACGATGTTCGACCTGCCGAGCGAGGAAGGAGTCGCCAAGGTCATCGTGACCGAAGCCTCCGTAAAGGGCACCGAACAGCCCCAGCGCATCTACGGCTAAACCTGCCTAAAACGTGTTTGTTAATAGCCTCCGACCACCCGCGGTCGGAGGCTATTTTATATATACGCAATAACCGCAACTACCTGTGTTATTCTGTGTGTTTGTTTAAGCCTCAGCGAAGTTATATCAGACTGAAGTAATCGATACCTAAGGGGAGGAATGTAGGCCCGATTTTCGTAGATTCCGCACGAGCCGAAGACCACTTAATGTGGTCTTCGAGCGAGCCCAGGACTTGACCGAGCGAAAATCGGGCCTACATTCCTCCCCGATGGGCAAGGGAGAGATATATGGAAGAAATGCCCAAAAACTACGATCCGTCGACCAACGAGCCGGCGATCCTGCAGAAGTGGCTCGACGGCGGCTACTACAAGCGCCGTGAGGGCGTGGGCGACTGCACTGTCACCATTCCGCCTCCCAACGTGACCGGCAAGCTCCACATGGGTCACGCCACCGACGATTCCATCCAGGATGCCATCATCCGCATGGCCCGCATGCGCGGCAAGTCCACGCGCTGGGTGCTGGGCACCGACCACGCCGGTATCGCCACGCAGACCAAGGTCGACAAGAAGCTCAAGAGTGAGGGCATTAGCCGCCTGGAGATCGGTCGCGACAAGTTTGTCGACGCCTGCTGGGACTGGACCCACGAGTACGGCGGCATCATCGTCGAGCAAATCAAGCGTATGGGCTGCTCCGTCGACTTTGATAACGAGCGCTTTACCATGGACGAGGACTATGCCCAGGCCGTGCGCAAGGTCTTCTGCGACTGGTACCACGACGGCCTGATTTACCGCGGCAAGCGCATCGTCAACTGGTGCCCCAACTGCACTACCGCCATCTCGGACGACGAGGCCGAGTATAAGGACGAGAAGGGTCACCTGTGGCACCTGCGCTACCCGCTGACCGAGCCGGTCAACGGCCAGGACTACATCGTCGTCGCCACTACGCGCCCCGAGACCATGCTCGGCGACACGGGCGTGGCTGTCTCCCCGAAGGACCCCGAGAAGGCCGCCTTTGTGGGTAAGACCGTCAAGCTCCCCATCGTCGACCGTGAGATCCCCATCTTTGAGGATTGGCATGTCGACGCCAACTTTGGCTCCGGCTTTGTCAAGGTCACCCCGGCCCACGACCCCAACGATTACGCCATGGGTCAGGCCCACGACCTGCCGCAGATCAACATCTTTGACGAGCATGCGGTGGTCGTCGAGGGCTACGGCGAGTTTACCGGCATGACCCGCGAGGAGTGCCGCGAGGCCGTCATCAAGTGGTTTGAGGAGCACGACCTGCTCGATCACGTCGAGGATCACGATCACTCCGTCATGCACTGCTACCGTTGCGACTCCGCACTGGAGCCGTGGCTGTCCGAGCAGTGGTTTGTGGCCGTCGACAAGCTCAAGGGGCCGGCGCTCGATGCCGTCAACTCCGGCAAGGTGACCTTCCACCCCGCGCGTTGGACGCAGACCTATACCACCTGGATGGAGAACCTCAAGGACTGGTGCATCAGCCGCCAGCTGTGGTGGGGCCACCGTATTCCCGTGTTCTACTGCGAGGACTGCGGCTGGGAGGATGCCCTTACCGAGGACACCGACGTGTGCCCTAAGTGCGGCGGTCATCACGTGCATCAGGACGAGAACGTGCTGGATACCTGGTTCAGCTCGCAGCTGTGGACTTTCGCCACGCAGGGCTGGCCCCAAAAGCCGGAGCTGCTCGAGGGACATCACCCCACGACGGCACTCGTCACCGCGCGCGACATCATCGCGCTGTGGGTCGCCCGCATGGTCATGAGCTCGCTGTACTTCCTGGACGAGGTGCCGTTTAAGGACGTCGTCATCTACCCGACGATTCTTGCCAAGGACGGCAGCCGCATGTCCAAGTCCAAGGGCAACGGCGTTGACCCCATGGACCTCATTGGCATGTACGGCGCCGACGCCATGCGCTTCAACCTGCTGACGCTCTGCACCAACAACCAGGACGTTAAGTTTGACGCGAACATCGATAAGAAGACCAAGAAGCTTATCGACAGCCCGCGTACCGAGCAGGCCAAGTCGTTTGTGACCAAGATCTGGAACGCCAGTCGCTTCCTGCTTATGAACATGGAGGGCTACACGCCCGGCGAGCCCGTCGTGGAGACGCCGGCCGACGCCTGGATGTTCAGTCGTCTGGCCAAGGCCGTCAAGATGGTCACCGAGGGCATCGAGAACTACACCTTTGGCGACATGGCCCGCGGTGTTCAGCAGTTCTTCTGGAACGAGGTCTGCGACTGGTACGTCGAAGTCACCAAGGCGCGCCTGAAGGGCGAGGGCCGTCTGCAGGCGCAGCGAAACCTGATCTTTGTGCTCGATACCTCTATTCGCCTGATGCACCCGCTCATGCCATTTGTCACCGAGGAGATCTGGGACAACATGCCGGCGAGCGTGCTCGACCTGGACGCCGAGGGCAACGTGGACCGCGCCGAGGCGCTCATGATCGCCAAGTGGCCCGAGCCTGCCGACTATGTCAAGTATGTCGACGAGGACGCCGAGCGCGCGTTTGAGCTGTGTCGCACCGTTGTTTCTGCCGCCCGCGCCACGCGTTCGCGTTATCGCTTGAGCCCCAAGGCCGAGCTCGACGTGGTCGTGCGTGCCGGTGCCGAGGATATCGAGAAGCTCGAGAGCCTGCGCTCGACCATCGAGCCGCTGGCCAATACCGCCTCGCTGGTCATGGGTACCGATGTTGAGAAGCCGGCCGCGAGCATCGCCGTGGTCGACAGCGGCGTCGAGGTCTTTGTGGTGCTCGAGGGCAAGGTTGACCTTTCGGCCGAGAAGGCACGTCTGGAGAAGGAGATTGCCGCGGCCCAGAAGGAGCTCGCCGGCTGCGAGAAGACGCTCGCCAACGAGGGCTTTGTGGCCAAGGCCGCGCCCGCGGTGGTCCAGAAGAAGAGGGACCGTGCAGCTGAGCTCCAGGAGATCCTGGAGGCACTGACTGCTCAGGTTGCTGACTTCTCGTAGGCGTTACTGGGGGACGCGGTTTGGGGCATTGCTCGCTACTGCGGACACCTATTCCGCCGTTCTAACGAACGGCGGCTGACTCGACGCTGCAAACGCCTCTGATGGCCAATCTGCCGTTCAACTTCGGGCGCATGGGCATAAGCCCTATGCGCCCTTGTTTCACGGCACCTTGGCTCATCAGAGGCGTTTTCGCTGACTATCCTCAACCTATACTGTTTTATTTTTCTATGAATGGCGGTTCTGAAAATGCCTAAGCGTTCTGGCTTGTATACCGTTCCTTTTGAGTTTGATTTGCTTTCGTTTGGTGAGGCTGTTGGGCTTGCTGCCGATACGGGGCGGATTTCTGGGGATGCTGGTCCTCTGCTCGAGACGGTTGTCGATATGCTCGATGAGCTGGGGCGGCCGGACGAGTACTTTGATTGCATTCAGGTTGCCGGTACCAATGGCAAGACTTCGACGACGCGTTTTTCGGCTGCTATCCTTCGCGGCGAGGGGCTCAAGGCTGCGCTTTATACGTCGCCGCAGCTTGTTCGCTATCCCGAGCGCATGGAGGTCGATGGGCACGTCGTGAGCGATGAGGCGTTTGCCCGTGGCGTTTCTGCTGCTGTTGAGGCGGGGCATCGAGTGAATGCGCGCCGCGTGGTGGCGGGGGAGCGTGCCTATACCATCACGCCGTTTGACCTGCTGACGGCCGCCGCGCTTGTGGTGTTTGCCGAGGCTCGCGTGGATGTCGCCGTGCTCGAGGTCGGCATGGGCGGTCGCTGGGACGCCACGAGCGCGACCGATCCCGTTGCCGTTGCCATCACGGGCATCGGACTCGATCACACGCGCATTCTGGGCGATACGCTCGAGGCCATTGCGGGGGAGAAGGCTGCGGTCATTAAGCCCGGACGCCTGGTTGTGCTGGGCGAGGGCACGCATGAGCCGAGCGTTCAGCGCGTTATGGACACCCGTTGTCGCGAGTGTGGTGTGGTGCCGCTGGTGGTGAGCCACGCCACGACCAAGGTGCCGGCGCATGTGGGCGATACGGTTGAGTTTAGCTGCACCACGCCGCGTGCGATTTATACGTCGAGCATGGTTAAGCCGGCGTATCAGCCGCAGAATGCCGCGTGCGCGATTATGCTCTGCGAGGGGTATCTGGGTCGCGAGCTCGACCATGAGGCGCTTGATGCTTCGCTTATGGGCTGTCCCACGCCGGGCCGTTTTGATGTGTTGGGAACCGACCCGCTCAAGCTGATCGACGCCTGCCATAACCCCCAGAGCTGCGAGAACTTTGTGAGCGCCTTGGACGAGATCGATCCGTGCGTAGAGAATCGCCCCACGTTGCTGTGCGCCGCGCTGGCAGACAAGGACGTGGCGGGTATCGTCGACGTGCTGATCCCGGCCTTCCCGCGCGTGGTCGTCACACAGACCGATTCCGATCGCGCCCTGCCGGCGGAGGAGCTTGCTGCCCTGGTGGACTCCGATAAGCTCGCAGGCGTGTACCCCAGCGTGTCCGAGGCCCTCGCAGCCTTTGAGGCCGCAGGCGAGCCCTTCGTAGCAGCAGGCACCATCACCCTGGCCGGCGAAGTTGCCGGTCTGCTCCGCTAGATCCCTTCCGCAGGGTAGCTAGTTTGCCTGCTCGCCACGAAATGGGTCTATCTACTACGTTTGACCGGCTACCCTCAACCATGCCGAGAATCGCAAAATCAAAACCGCAGGTAGAAGGCTTGCCAATTTTCAAAAAATACCCGCATGGTCGCCCCATGCGGGTTAAACGTAGTAGATAGGCCCATTTCCTGGCGACATTCATGTGATGCGGCAAAGGGGCTGTCCCTTTGCCGCATTGCCTAGTCTAGGCGGACAGGATCGTGGGGGTAGGCGTTGAGGATCTCGACGCCGCTCTCGGTGACCAGGGCAAGGTCCTCGATGCGGACGCCGGTGCGGCCGGGGAGGTAGATGCCCGGCTCGATGGAAAACGTCATGCCCGGCTCCACGACCTGCTCGTTGACGCGCGAGACGTCACCCGGCTCGTGGTCTTGCAGGCCGATCGAGTGTCCCAGACGGTGCGTAAAGTACTTGCCATAACCCGCGTCCTCAATCACGTCGCGCGCGGCACGGTCCAGATCGCACATACGCACGCCCGGTGCGATGAGCGCCTCGGCGGCCTCGTTGGCGCGGCGCACGATGTCGTAGATGCGTGCCGTCTCCTCGTCCGGCTTGCCCCAAAAGAACGTGCGCGTCATATCCGAGCAATAGTTGCGGCGACGTCCGCCAATATCGAACAGCACCACGTCGCCACGCTTGAGTGCCGTATCGTCTGGCTCGTGGTGCGGGTCGCCGGCGTTGGCGCCAAAGCTCACGATGGGCGGAAAGCTAAAGCCCTCGCAATCGTGCTTGCGATACAGGCCAAGCATCTGGTCGGCGATCTCGCGCTCTGTCACGCCTTCGTGGACGAGCTCGATCGCGTCGGCCATCACGGCGTCGTTAGCGGCCGAGGACACGCGCATAAGCTCCTGCTCGGCGGCGTCTTTGTAGGTTCGCGCGGCGGTCACGGCAAAATCGCCTAGGAAGAATTCGCTCGCGGCATGGCGCTCCATGAGGGGCATCAAGAAGCCGGAGCGCATGACGGTGTCGATGCCGAGCGGTTTGGTCGGATCAACCTCGCGAGCGATGGCGTCGGCCACGACGTCGGTATCGGTGTGGTACGCGACGCGGGCATTGTCATACTCGGGCAGCTGATGCAGCGCGTTGACCAAGATCACGGGCTCGCTACCGCGTGCGAGTAGTACGCCGCAAAAACGCTCGAACATATCGGCATAAAAGCCGGTCAGGTAATAAATCGACCACGGGTCGTTTACGAGCAGCTGCGCGCCGGGGTGCTGAGCCTCGAGCGCATCGAGCACGCGTGCCACGCGCTGGTCATCGACATGTGCCATACATCGTCCTTTCGTTTGGTTGCCACCATGGTATCCCCAATGCCAGGGTAGTCAATTTGGGACGGGGCTATTTTAGCTGCGTCAAACATGCGAGCTGATAGGTAAAAGTAGTCAATATGGTCCCGTCCCAAATGGGCTGGTTTCAAAACTATGGCGGATTACGGGGCTGGACCTGTATTACTTGACCATGGGAAAAATAGCGAAATTAAAACCGCAGGTAGAAGGCTTATCAAAAATCGAAAATTGCCGGTATGGGTGGGGGTCTCCGAATCAGCCCCGTAATCCGGCATAGTTTTGAAATGGCACTAAAGTAGGCACAAACTAAATACCGATCCCAAGGCAAGTTGCGGTGGAATAGTTCCTTGATGCCGGGGTTTTGGCGGAAATCGGGAATTATTTCACCGCAATTGAGGAGGGGCGGGGCGGATGCGGGGTAGCTAAAAGAGCACCGTCCCAAACGAGCTGCTTAAGCCGGGTCGATGTCCATGCTGGCGATGAGGTCGGTACCGGTGTCTAGGAGGTTGGGGAGGACTACATCGCCCATGCGGATGGGGACTTTGACCACTAGGCCGCGGATGAGGTCCATGGCTGGGGCATGGAGTTCGAGCGGGATGGCTTCGGCCGTGCGGACGGGCAGCAGCGCCTCGTCGCCGCCTGATACCGCCACGGTGGTAGTGAGGACGCGCATGGGGCAGGTGAGCTCCTGATGTGCGAACTTATCGCCGCGCGGGCAGCTGTTGCCGGTCACGGCGCGCACCGTCGCCACGCGGTCGTCGGCCCCGCGCTCCACTTCCACCGTAAGGAGGCACTCGGATGGGCAGGTGGTGCAGTTGAACTGTAGCGTCTCGATCGCATTTGTGCTCATGGCTATGCCTCCTCGACGGGCTCGACGGAAAGGATAATCTCGCTGGCACCCAGGTCGAGCGCTCGCTGTATCACCTTTGCCGGCAGCGGGAAGCTTTCCATAACGCTCGGTTTAAACGTGCGGACCTTGCCCGTAAGCAGTTCCTCGTCGTCCGCCAGAATGCGCACGCGGGCGGCATCGACCGGCCGGCGCACGCGGAAGTTGAGCCTGGTGAGTGCCACGGCCGTAATGCGTCCCGGCAGCGCGTAGCCGGCGATGCCGGCAGGGGAGACCGTGAGCTGGCAGCCAGCGCCCGTTTCGACATCCGCGCCGGTCCCCAGCGCGTACGCCGCCGCGGCTGCGCCGGCACGCTCGGACTCGGTCGTCACGTTATCGGCCAGGTCGTGCACGTGCAGCACGTTGCCGCAGGCAAAGATGCCTGGCACGCCCGTCTGCAGGCTCTGGTCCACCACGGCGCCGCGCGTGCGCGGGTCAAGCTCAACACCCGCGCCTACCGAAAGCTCGTTCTCGGGAATCAAACCTACCGAAAGCAGCAGCGTGTCGCACGGAACGATGCGATCGGTCCCCGGAATGGGCGCCAGATTTTCGTCGACCTGGCTCACCTCGACGGCCTCCACGCGGTCGTGCCCAATCACGCGTGTGACGGTGGTGGACAGGTGCAGCGGAATGCCAAAATCGTCCAGGCAATTCTTTACATTGCGGCGCAGGCCGTTGGCGTATGGCATAAGCTCGTACACGCCCTCGACCGAAATCCCCTCGAGCGTGCAGCGACGCGCCATGATGAGCCCAATGTCGCCCGAGCCTAAAATGACGGCGCGCGAGCCGGGCTTGAGGTTGTCGATGTTGATGTATCGCTGCGCCAGGCCGGCGGTAAACACGCCGGCGGGGCGGCTGCCGGGAATCTTGATCTCGCTGCGCGTGCGCTCGCGACACCCCATGGCAAGGACGACGGCGCGCCCGGTGAGCTGCAACATGCCGGCGGGGCTCATGAGCGTGACGGTGTGTGCCGAGGCATCGCTCGCCGCGCCACTTGCGCCCGTGCCTGCGACTTTGTCCTCGCTTGAGTCGATCCCAATCACCATACTGTCCAGGAACAGTGCGATATCGGTTTCGCGCACCTGGTCGATAAAGCGCTGTGCGTACTCGGGACCGGTCAGTTCCTGCTTAAAGTGTGAGAGGCCAAAGCCCGGGTGGATGCACTGGCGCAGGATGCCGCCCAGGTGCTGCTCGCGCTCCACGATGGCCACGCGCGCTCCGGCCTTGTGTGCGGCAAGTGAGGCCGCCATTCCGGCAGGTCCGCCGCCGATAACGACTACGTCGAACGCCTGCGTCTGCACGGCGCCGGCAGCAATTGATACCCTGTCGGCATCTGCGCAAGTGCACTCGACGCCCGATACCGCACCCATATCGATACTCGTTGCCATCCTAGCGCACCCCCTTCAACGGTCCCTCTACCAGCCAGGAGCCAGTGTCCTCCAGCAGCACCTCGCTGGGATCGCAGCCCAGCTCGCGGGCCAGAATCGCCACCACGCGGCTCTGGCAAAAGCCGCTCTGGCACCGACCCATGCCGGCGCGGCAACGGCGTTTGACGCCCTCGACCGAGACCGCACCCGGGCGGCGTCGGATCGCGGCCACGATCTCGGCCTCGGGCACCGTCTCGCAGCGGCAGACGATCTGCCCCCACGCGGGGTCGGACTCGATCAGCTCTTCCTTGCGCGCAAGCGGCGCGCGGTCAAAGTCGTCCGGCGCGCGACGAATCGGATCCCAATCGGCCCGCTCGCGCAAAGCAACGCCCGCCTCGCGCAGCACCTGCTCCATGCGCTCGGCAATGGCCGGAGCGCTCGCTACGCCCGGCGACTGAATGCCCGCCGCCTGGAACAGCCCCGGCACCACGGCGGACTGTCCAATAAAAAAGTCGTTCGTTCCCTTAATGACCGGACGCCCGCCGGCAAACGCTCGCACCACGCGGCGCGTATCCAGATCGGGCACCAGCTTGCGCGCGCCGCCCAGCAGCGCGTCGATATCGCTCGCATAGGTCTGCGTGTCGCCGGGCTCGCGCACGGCGGCGGTCGCGGTGATCACCGTGTTGCCGTGGACGGTGCCCGTAACGATGACGCCCTTGGAAACCGGCGTGGGAACGGGGTAGAGCGGCATGAGTGCGCGCGGCTCCTTGTCCAGTACCACAATGTTGCCCTGGCGCCAGACCATCTGGAACTCCTCGGCGCCCGCCATATGCGAGATGTCTGCGGCGCCGTTGCCCGCCGCGTTAATCAAATAGCGGCAGCGCACATCACCGGCCGGTGTCACCAGCGTAAAACGAGCGGTCCCGTCACCGCTCCTGTCGCCAGCGCCGGGAGCTACCTCGATCGTCTCCACCGGTGCGGAGCGCACAAACGTCACGCCGTTGGCGACCGCGTTTTCCATCGCGGCGATGGCGACCTCAAACGGATCGACATAGCCGGTCGAGGGACACCACAGTGCGCACGTGGCCTGGGCGCTGGCGCGCGGCTCCAGCTCGTGGATGCGCTCGGCCCCGATGATCGCCAACTCGGGTACGCCGTTTGCCAGCCCGTTGCTTTGCAGCTGCTCCAGCTGCGCGCGGTCTTGGTCGCTAAAGACCAGCACCATGGACCCGGTGCGGCAAAACAAAAAGCCCAGCTCCTGGGCCCACGTGCCATATAGCTCGCAGCCGCGGGCGTTGACCTGGGCCTTAACCGTGCCCGGCGCCGGATCGTAGCCGGCGTGCACCAGGCCGCCGTTGGCCTTCGACGCGCCCAGGGCAATGTCGTTGGCCGCCTCGACCACGCAGATGGACAGGTCATAGCGTGCGAGCTGCCGCGCGATGGCGCATCCGGTGATGCCCGCGCCCACAATCGCGATATCAAACGTTTCCGTCACAGTGCCTCCAAGACGAGTTGACAGGCTGTCAATAAGGCTATCCTACGGTGTGCGCATCCCCCGCGCAGCGGCAATGCGGCGAACAGCCCCGCTGCATCCGCCAACGGCAGGCGAGGGGAGACTCAGGTCAATCGGTGACCTCGTCTGGCACCCCTGTTGTCAAAGGTTTGTCTCGTTCTGTAACGGTAATCAGAAGAGTTGGGTTCCAGATGTTACGGATCGAGACGTTTGCCAGGCGGGCCCTCTGTTTGTCTTGATTTGTAACAGTAAGAGTAGAAAATCGGTCCTATGTGTTACAGATTGAGATTTAAAGTCAGGGAGAGGTCATCTTTCTCGATCTGTAACATCTCGGGACCGTTTTGGGGTCTAGCTGTTACAGATTTAGATGAACCCATCAGTCGGTTTCGAATGTCTAAATCTGTAACAGCTAGACCTGTTTTTGCCGAGTTGTTGTTACAGATTGAGATATTGAGATTGGACATTTTCCTTTGTCTTGATCTGTAACAGATAGAAGGGGTTCTGGCCCCTAGTTGTTACAGATTGAGATATTTAACGGAGGGCTCACCGTTCATCTTGATCTGTAACAGTAGGGACTGATTCTGGAGCCAAGATGTTACAGATCGAGATTGTAGTCGGGGAGAGAACGGTTTGTCTAATTCTGTAACATCAGGACCCGGATTTCGCTCTCACCTGTTACAGATTGAGATGTTTCTATCCGCCCATGCCTGTGACCTGCCAAATCGTTAACCCCCGTGTTACACTAACTCGAGTTGTAACTACCCCGAAAGGTATCCGTAATGTCCAAGTACATCTCTGAGCTCATGTCGCCGCAGCTTATGGGCGTCATCTATGCCTTTGTTGGCTTTATCATCGCCCTGTACGTGCTGTCGGTCGTCTATGTGTTTATTGACGCCCGCCGCCGCGGCGCCAGTGCCTACGTGGCCTGGGGCATTATTGCCCTCATCCCGTTTGTAGGCCTCATCGCCTACCTGGTCCTGCGCCCGCACTCCTATGCGGCCGACCGCGAGGAGCAGGAGCTGGACATGGCCCTGCGCGAGCGCCAGCTTGCCCAGTACGGCACCTGCCCGCAGTGCGGTGCGCCCATCGAGAAGGACTTTGTGGTCTGCCCGGTGTGCGACACCCAGGTTCGCAACGTGTGCCCCAGCTGCCATCGCCCGCTCGACGCACACTGGAAGGTCTGCCCCTACTGCCGAACTCGCATCCAGTAGCGCATCCATCGCCGGGCCGGCCGCAAGCCACGGGCCCCGCGCGCCGCGCGCAAGCCGCACGCAGCCCCGCCCCCACACGATGAAGCATGCGTAGAAATTCGCCCGCCGTGCCATTAAGGTGCGGCGGGCGCTTGTATACCTAGGTAACCTGCCTATAATGATGCAAGTCAAAACGCACGCGCCGGTAAGCGCAATGCACACCGCACGGCGCCAAGCAGCACTTGCACCAGGCATCCGAGAGGAGAAAACATACCCATGAAGGCACTCTACAATGACGGTTCGGTGGCCGAGCTCCCGCAGGACGAGGTCACGCACGTCATCCGCCACTCCGCCGCGCATATCATGGCGCAGGCCATCAAGCGCCTGTACCCCCAGGCCGATTTTGCCTACGGCCCCGCGACCGACAACGGCTTTTACTACGACGTCGACCTGCCCGAGGGCGTCAAGATCAGCGAGGACGATTTCCCCGCGATCGAGGCCGAGATGAAGAAGATCTGCAAGGAGAACCTCAAGTTCACCGTGTACGAGAAGCCCCGTGCTGAGGCCATCGCCCTTATGGAGGAGCGCGGCGAGAAGTACAAGGTCGAGCACATCGGCGACCTGGACGACGACGCCCGCATCACCTTCTACCAGCAGGGCGACTACATCGACATGTGTGTCGGCCCCCATATCTGCTACACCAAGGCCCTCAAGGCCTTTAAGCTCACCGGCGTCTCGGGCGCCTACTGGAAGGGTGACAAGGACAACAAGATGCTCACCCGCATCAACGGCGTCGCCTTTGCCACCAAGGAAGAGCTCGACGAGCACATGCACATGCTGGAGGAGGCCAAGAAGCGCGACCACCGCAAGATCGGCCGCGAGATGGACCTCTTTATGATGCGCGACGAGGCCCCCGGCTTCCCGTTCTTCCTGCCCAACGGCATGATCCTTAAGAACACGCTGCTGGACTACTGGCGCGAGATCCACCACAAGGCCGGCTACGTGGAGATTTCCACGCCGCTCATCATGAACAAGCAGCTGTGGAAGACCTCGGGCCACTGGGACCACTACAAGGACAACATGTACTCCACCGTCATTGACGACGAAGAGTACTGCATTAAGCCCATGAACTGCCCGGGCGGCGTGCTGGTGTACGCCTCCAAGCCGCACTCCTACCGTGAGCTGCCCATTCGCGCCGGCGAGATTGGCCTGGTGCACCGACACGAGCTGCGCGGCGCCCTGCACGGCCTGTTCCGCGTGCGCTGCTTTAACCAGGACGACGCCCACCTGTTTGTGCGTCCCGACCAGCTGACCGACGAGATCGTGGGCGTGGTCAACCTCATCGACTCCGTGTACCAAAAGTTTGGCTTTAAGTACCACGTAGAGCTTTCCACCCGCCCCGAGGACTCCATGGGCTCCGACGAGGACTGGGCTCGCGCCGAGGAGGGCCTGCGCACCGCTCTGGAGCAGCTGCACATGGACTACGAGGTTAACGAGGGCGACGGCGCCTTCTATGGCCCCAAGATCGACTTCCACCTGGAGGACTCGCTCGGCCGTACCTGGCAGTGCGGTACCGTTCAGCTCGACTTCCAGATGCCGCTCAACTTTGACCTGGAGTACGTGGACGCCGACGGCACCAAGAAGCGCCCCATCATGCTGCACCGCGTGTGCTTTGGCTCCATCGAGCGCTTTATTGGCATTCTGATCGAGCACTTTGCGGGCAAGTTTCCCACCTGGCTGGCTCCCGTGCAGGTCAAGGCACTTCCGGTTTCCGAGAAGAGCCGCGACTATGCCCACGAGGTGTGCGCCAAGCTGGAAGAGGCCGGCATTCGCGTGGTCTGCGACGACCGCGACGAGAAGATCGGCTACAAGATCCGCGAGGCCCGCTCCATTGACCGCGTGCCCTACATGCTCATCCTGGGCGAGAAAGAGGTCGAGGCCAGCAACATCTCCGTCCGCGATCGCTCCAACGAGACCGTCCCGATGAGCGTTGACGAGTTTGTTGCTAAGGTGACCGAGGAGATTAAGACTCGCGCCTAGCACGAACAACACAAGAAGCAATAAAGGCGATCGTCCTCGCGGGCGGTCGCCTTTTTTGTTGTGCAAAAAGGTACGCATTGTTGGCGATGTCTCGTCGGTCGAGGTGCTTGTGAACGATGGCGCGCTCGTGTTCTCGACGCGCATCTATCCCGAGGACTATGGCGTGACCGTTGACGCTCCGGGTGCGAACGTGACCTACCACGCGCCCAACATCTAGGCGACTCGTCGCATATCGGCGCTATACTTCAGCCGTTGCCCACGATGCGGGAAACATCCGCATCGTGGGCTTTTGTTTTGAAGGGACGGTGTCACGTGGACGCACAACAGCTAGAAGAGGCCTGGGCTGCAAGGGCTGGCGCGCGCGAGGCGCGACTGGTTGCAGCCTCGCATGTGCCGGCGGCGCTTTCGCTTCTGGGGATTGTGCGCCCCGGCGATCGCCTGGTGGCCTTTGCGGATGACTTTGCCGAAGCGTTTGCTTGCGGCTTTGAGGGCTGCGATGTCGTGCTGGTGGGCTCGCCGTCCGCCGAGGCGTTTGCTGCTGCGTCCGAGGGCTTTGATGCTTCGCTTGATGCCGAGGGGCCGCACCTGTGGTGGTTCGTCAACTCCATCGGCGGGCATGGCCTTCGTGTGCCCGATTTGCGCGCTCTGGGTCGGGCGGCTCGCGAGGTCCATGCGCTGCTCGTGGTGGATAACACGGTGGCGTCGGCTTTTGGCTGCGATCCGCTGCGGCTGGGTGCTGCGCTGTCGCTCGAGGCGCTCGACCGCGTGTGTGCCGGTAAGGCCCCGCGTAAGCTCGTTGCCGCTTCGGTGGCGCGATCGCAGCTCAAGCGCCATCGTGTGGATGCCGCGGCTGAGTGCGCGCATGCGTTGTTTGCGGGCTGCGGTGCGTCGGCGCTCGATCTTTCTGCTGAGGAGGCCGACGTGCTGGAGCGCGGGCTTTCCTCGCTTAACGCTCGCATGCAGGCTCACTTCGATCGAGCCCGTGCGCTGGCCGAGTATCTGGCCGCGAACGAGATGGTGCGCAACGTGCGCTATCCCGGGCTGAGCTCGCATCCTGACCATGCGGTTGCAACGGGAATCCTCGAGCATGGCTTTGGCCCGGCAGTTGAATTTGACCTTATCGAGCGTAGTGCGGGAGAGTTGTTCGACGCTTTGCCGGGGGAGTTTCGCACATCGTCTACCGGCGGCGCAACGACGCGTCTTTCGGCCCCACGTGGCAAGCAGGGGGACACCATCCGCCTCTTCGCCGGCACCGACGATCCCCTGACGGTAGCCGCCGCCCTCGATAACGCCCTCCGATAGTAGCTAATTTGGGACGGGGCTTTTTTAGCTACCCAATGTCAATTTTTGGCTATGAGTTAAGAATGCTCTGGATGGGTAGCTAAAAAAGCCCCATCCCAAATTAGCTACTCTTTGATGGTGTCGATCAGGTCGTTGGCCCTTGCGGCTATGACTTCGTTGATCTCTGCCTGCAGCTCCTCGTAGGCCGCTATGGCTCGCTCGCCGGCGGGGGTGAGCGAGCTCCCGCGGGCGCCGTCGCGCTCGATGAGCTTGCACCCCAGCTGCCCCTCGGCCTCGTTCACAATGCGCCATGCCTTGGAATAGGCCATGCCCATGCTCTTGGCGGCGCGGTTGATTGAGTGTTCGCGGGCGATACCCTGCAGCAGCAAGACGCAGCCGTGGCCGAACACGCCCGGCAGATCTTTGTCGCACGACTGAATGACCAGTTTTGCCGTCGTCTTGTACTCCATGCGCTCCACGTCTCTCCGCTAAAGTGTCTGCTGGGCAAACGCAAAGCCTGCGTTAAACCCTCGTGTGCTCTTCTTAAATCATGCATTGTAGCAGTCAAAGTGCGTTAAGATACTTGCCCAGTATTGGGCGCCCAAGGTTGGGCTGGGTCCTACGAGGCCTGCAGCCGACCGGTCGCATGGAAAAAGGAGAAACATGGCTACGTTCTTTCCCGGTGAGTCCCACACGTTTTCGGAGTATCTGCTGGTCCCTGGTTATTCGTCCTCGCAGTGCATCCCCAACAACGTCTCTCTAAAGACGCCGCTAACCCGCTTTAAGCGCGGCGAGAAGCCGGCAATCACCCTGAACATCCCCATGGTTTCCGCCATCATGCAGTCCGTCTCGGGCGTCGACATGGGTGTCGCGCTCGCTACCGAGGGTGGCCTGTCCTTCATTTACGGTTCCCAGACCCCCGAGTCCGAGGCCGCCATGGTCAAGGCCGTCAAGGATCACAAGGCCGGCTTCGTTCAGTCCGATTCCACGCTGACCCCCGACATGACCATGGAGCAGGTCATCGAGCTCAAGGAGAAGACCGGTCACTCCACCATGCCGGTCACCGACGACGGCACTCCCAAGGGCAAACTCCTGGGTATCGTTACCAGCCGTGATTATCGCCCCAGCCGCGATGACCACCAAAAGAAGGTCTCCGAGTTCATGACCCCGCGTGAGCAGCTCATCGTGGGCGACAAGAACATCAGCCTCAAGGTTGCCAACGACGTCATCTGGGACAACAAGCTCAACGCCCTGCCCATCGTCGACGACAACGATCACCTTATGGGCATTGTCTTCCGCAAGGACTACGACAGCCACAAGACCAACCCCAACGAGCTGCTCGACGGCGACAAGCGCTACATGGTCGGCGCCGGCATCAACACCCGCGACTATGCCGAGCGCGTGCCGCTGCTCATCGAGGCCGGCGCCGATGTCCTGTGCATCGACTCTTCCGAGGGCTTCAGCGAGTGGCAGAAGCGCACCATCGAGTGGATCCGCGCCAACTACGGCGAGGACGTCAAAGTCGGTGCCGGCAACGTCGTTGATGCCGAGGGCTTCCGCTTTTTGGCCGACTGCGGTGCCGACTTCATCAAGGTGGGTATCGGCGGCGGTTCCATCTGCATCACCCGCGAGACCAAGGGCATCGGCCGTGGCCAGGCCACCGCGCTGATCGACGTCTGCCGCGCTCGCGACGAGTACTACGAGGAGACCGGCGTCTACGTGCCCGTGTGCTCCGACGGCGGTATCGTCTACGACTACCACATGACGCTCGCCCTTGCCATGGGTGCCGACTTTATGATGCTGGGCCGCTACTTTGCCCGCTTTGACGAGAGCCCGACCGAGCGCGTCAACGTCAACGGTCAGTACATGAAGGAGTACTGGGGCGAGGGTTCTGCGCGTGCCCGCAACTGGCAGCGCTACGACCTGGGCGGCGCCGCGAAGCTCAGCTTTGTCGAGGGCGTCGACTCCTACGTTCCCTACGCCGGCTCCCTTAAGGACGGCGTGGGCGGCACGCTCTACAAGATCAAGTCCACGATGTGCAACTGCGGTGCCCTTTCGATTCCCGAGCTCCAGAAAAAGGCACGCCTGACCCTGGTGAGCTCGACCTCGATCGTCGAAGGCGGCGCCCACGACGTAGTCGTCAAGGATTCGCAGCAGTCTGTGTCTTATCGATAGGATAAGAGCCGCACATAAAGGTTGAGTTCCAACCACGTTATTAAGATAAAGCGAGATGCCTGCAAGTCGCAGGCATCTCGCTTGTCGTATTTGCTATCATCAGTCAAGTTAACCTTAGGGTCGGTCGGCTTGGCTTTGTTCGCTACAAGTTCCGCACGCAAAGAAGAGCACTTAATGTGCTCTTCGTCTTGCGCAGGACTGTCCGCAGTAGCGAATAAAGCCAAGCCGACCGACCCCAGCTAAGATTAAAGGAGCTGATATGTGCGATTGCACAGATCATAAGGACGAGATCCCTGCCTACGACGCGCAGGCCATTGAGTCCAAGTGGATGAAGGCCTGGGAGGACTCCAACCTCTTTGCCGTCGACACCGACGCCAGCAAGCCCAAGAAGTACGTGCTCGAGATGTTCCCGTATCCTTCGGGCGACCTGCACATGGGCCACGCGCGCAACTATACCATCGGCGATGCCATGGCCCGTCAGGCCCGCATGCGCGGCTTTGACGTGCTGCACCCCATTGGCTTTGACGCCTTTGGCCTGCCCGCCGAGAACGCCGCCATCAAGCACAACACGCAGGCTGCCGCCTGGACGTATAAGAACATGGACCAGGCGCTCGCCACGATGAAGCGCATGGGCTTCTCCTACGATCTGGATCGCATGGTCAAGACCTGCAGCCCCGACTACTACCGCTGGGGTCAGTGGATCTTTGAGAAGATGTGGGAAAAGGGCCTGGTCTACCGCAAGAAGAACCCGGTCAACTGGTGCCCCAACTGCAAGACCGTTCTGGCCAACGAGCAGGTTACCGAGGGCAAGTGCTGGCGCTGCGGCACCGAGCCCGAGAAGCGCGACCTTGAGCAGTGGTACTACAAGATTACCGAGTACTCCCAGGAGCTGCTCGACGATCTGGAGAAGCTCCCCGGCTGGCCCGAGCGCGTTAAGCAGATGCAGGCCAACTGGATCGGCCGCTCCGAGGGCGCCGAGGTCGACTTTACCCTGTGTGATGCCAACGGCGATCCCATCGAGGGCGACGAGGGCAAGATCACCGTCTTCACCACGCGTGCCGACACGCTCTTTGGCGTCTCCTTCTTTGTCCTGGCTCCCGAGTACGCTCGTCTGCACGAGCTCGTCGAGGGCACGGAGTACGAGGAGGCCGTGACCAAGATCGTCGAGGACTCCAAGCATATCTCTGCCGTCGAGCGTGCCCAGGGCACCCTCGAGAAGCACGGTGCCTTTACGGGCCGCTACGTGGTTAACCCCGTCAACGGCGAGAAGGTTCCCGTGTGGGTTGCCGACTATGTCGTTGCCGATTACGGCACCGGCGCCGTCATGGCCGTTCCCTGCGGCGACCAGCGCGACTTTGAGTTTGCCCGCAAGTACGACCTCCCGATCGTCCCGATCATCCTGAACGATGACGACCGCGCTGCCGTCGAGGCCAGTGGCGAGACCATCGATACCTTCCATGCCGAGACCGTCGACTGGGATTGCGCCCACGCTGCCGAGGGCACGCTCGTCCAGTCCGGCAAGTACACCGGCATGCGCGGCGGTAAGCACTCCGAGGGCGAGGCTGCCATCGTGGCCGACCTCGAGGCCATGGGCTGCGGTCGTCGTAAGGTCGAGTTCCGCCTGCGCGACTGGCTCATCAGCCGTCAGCGCTATTGGGGCAACCCCATCCCGGCCATCCATTGCGAGCACTGCGGCATTGTGCCCGTGCCCGAGGACCAGCTGCCGGTGACGCTGCCCGAGAACCTGGACCTGGGCGCCGGCGAGACCCTCGCCGAGTGCAAGGACTTCTACGAGACCACCTGCCCGGTCTGCGGCCGCCCGGCCAAGCGCGAGACCGATACCATGGACACCTTCACCTGCTCCAGCTGGTATTACCTGCGTTATACCGACCCGCACAACACCGAGCTGCCCTTCTCCCGCGAGGCGGCAGACCGTTGGATGCCCGTCGATAACTACATCGGCGGCATCGAGCACGCCATTTTGCACCTGCTCTACAGCCGCTTCTTTACCAAGGCGCTGCGCGACCTGGGTCTGCTCAGCGTTGACGAGCCCTTTACCAACCTGCTGTGCCAGGGCATGGTCAAGGACGAGAACGGCGATACCATGTCCAAGTCCAAGGGCAACGTCGTGCCTCCGAGCTCGGTTATCGAGCCCTACGGCGCCGACACCATGCGTCTGGCGATCCTGTTTATCGCCCCGCCCGAGAAGGACTTTGACTGGGATCCCAAGGCCGTCGAGGGTGCCAACCGCTTTATCAAGCGCGCCTGGCGTATCGTGTGGCAGCTTGTCCAGTCGGGTGATGCCAACGTTGCCTTCGACAAGTCCGTGCTCGACGAGACCGCGATGAAGCTCTATCGCGAGCGTCACCGCACCATCGCCAAGTGCACTGAGGACTTCGATCGCGGCCAGTTTAACACCGCGATCTCGGCCGTCATGGAGCTCGTCAACGCGGCGAGCGCCTACCTCAACGCCACCGAGGGCGCATCGCGCGACAAGGCACTGTGCTACGGCGTGGCCAAGGACATCGTGAGCGTCCTTGCCCCCATCTGCCCGTTCTGGGCCGACGAGCTGTGGCACGAGGCACTCGGCTGCGAGGGCAACGCCTACACCGCCTCCTGGCCCGAGTTTGACCTGGCCGAGTCCATCGAGGACACGGTGCAGATCGTGGTCCAGGTGCTCGGTAAGGTCCGCGGCCGCATCGATGTGGCCCGCAATGCCTCCAACGAGGAGATGCAGGCTGCCGCCGAGGCCGCTGTTGCCAAGTGGCTCGAGGGCAAGACGGTCGTCAAGGCCATCTGCGTGCCCGGCAAGCTGGTCAACCTGGTGGTTAAGTAAACCTTGCGAATATAGTTGATGCACAATAGACGAGGGACGATCCGGCTGGGTCGTCCCTCTTTTTGGATATGGATACTTGCGACTACACCCAATTATCCATTTCTTGTGGAGATGCTGTGGCCACGCTGACCTGCGGGTTTATGAGATAGTTGCACGTTTTCGCAGGTATTGGTATAGTTTGCTTGCAAATGAAGTTGTAATTGAAAGAAGTGGGGTTTCGGCCCCGCTTCTTTTTTGTATGGATGGAGGTGCCGCAATGGTCAAGACCAAGACCGAGCAGGCGATCATCGACGCGCTCGAGGCCGTCGCTCCCCAGCACGATGTCGATATTGTCGACGTTGAGCTCGTGGGTGCCACCAAGGCCCCCTGCGTGCGTGTGCGTATCGAGGGTGCCGAGGGTCAGAGCCTGTCGCTCAACGACGTCACGGCCAACACCAAGTGGGTCGGCGACGTGATCGAGGAGCTCGACCCCATCTCTTCGAGCTATACGCTCGAGGTGTCGAGCCCGGGTATGGCGCGCCCGCTGCGCCGTCCGCGTGACTTTGCCCGCTTTGTGGGCGAGGACTGCGAGCTTTCCTCCACCGCCACCGAGGGCCGTCGCAAGTACTCCGGCAAGATTGCCGCCGCGACCGAGACCAACGTAACCCTCGAGCTCGAGGACGGCGAGTCTGTCACCCTCGATTTTTCCGATGTTAAAAAGTGCAAGTTGAAGCCAGTCTATGACTTCAAGCCCGCGAAGGAAGGAAACTAACATGGCAGCATCCGACATGATGTCCGCCCTGATGGAGCTTTGCCAGGAGAAGCACATCGACCAGCTCTACCTGATCGACCGTCTGGAGCAGTCGCTCGCCAAGAGCTATGCCGAGATCCTGCATCTTGAGTGGGGCGCCAAGGTGACCATCGACCGCACCACCGGCAAGATCTATGTCTACCGCCTGGAGCCGATCGACGATTCCATGGACGAGGAGGGCAACTTCACCGAGTTCGAGGAGATCGACGTCACCCCCAAGAACACCAGCCGTATCGCCGCCCAGCACGCCAAGGCCGAGATCAACGCCATCGTGCGCAACTCCGCCCGCGAGCAGATCTACGAGGAGTTCTCTGGCCGTATCGGCGACCTCATCAGCGGTACCGTACTGCAGTCCACACCCGACTTTACGATCGTCAAGATCCGCGAAGGCGTCGAGGCCGAGCTTCCGCACTTTGATCAGCGCCGCTACGAGAACGAGCGCAACGAGCGCCCCATGGGCGAGCGCTATCTGCACAACCAGCACATCAAGGCCGTGATCATTGACGTTCGCGACCCCAACTCCACGCTTCCGCCGGTCCGCGGCGAGCACAGCCGTCCGCCGATCGTTATCTCGCGTACCCACCCCGAGCTCATGCGTCGTCTGTTTGAGCAGGAGGTGCCCGAGATCTACGAGGGCACCGTCCAGATCAAGTCGATCGCCCGCGAGCCCGGCCAGCGCTCCAAGGTCGCCGTCCACTCGCTCGATGACCGCCTGGATCCCGTGGGCGCCTGCGTCGGCCCCAAGGGCAGCCGTGTGCGCGCCGTCGTGGGTGAGCTGCGCGGTGAGCGCGTCGACGTCATCCTGTGGGATGCCGATCCGGCCGTCTACGTCGCCAACGCCCTGTCGCCCGCCAAGGTCACTCGCGTCCTTATCGACGAGGAGAAGGCCTATGCCGGCGTCATCGTGCCCGACGACCAGCTTTCGCTCGCCATTGGCAAGGAGGGCCAGAACGCCCGCCTGGCCGCACGCCTGACCGGCTGGCACATCGACATTAAGTCCGAGACCCTTGCCGCCGACATCCTCAAGAACGTTCCCGTTCACGAGGAGCCTGCCGCTGACCTGATCGGTGACGAGGAGGATGACGACGCCCGTCGTTGCGAGTACGTGTCCGAGGACGGCATCCAGTGCCGCAACCAGGCCCGTCCCGGTTCCCGTTTCTGCGGTGTCCACGACACCGACGCCTTCGATGATGCGGAGGACCTGATCTAGCGCGCGGTTGCGCTGGACAGGTTCCGGCGCACATCCCACGCTCGTTCAGTCTCTAGGCACCCAAGGTGCCAGAAAGGGTAGGTGAAGTCATATGGCAAAAGTCCGTGTGTCCACCCTGGCCAAAGAGTTCGGCATGACCTCCAAGGAACTGATGGGTCACCTCGCCGAAATGAAGATTCCCGCTAAGTCTGCTTCCTCCGCGCTGGAGGACGCTTATGTTGCCATGGTCCGCAAGCAGCTTGCCTCGGTGATCGAGGCCCGCGCCCAGGAAGTCGAGGCCGCCAAGCAGGCCGAGGAGGAGGCTGCCGCCGCCGAGGAGGCAGCGCGTGCCGCCGAGGCCGAGCGCGAGCGCATCGCCGCCGAGAAGGCACGCGAGGAGGAGCGCCGCCAGTTTGCCGCCGCCCAGGCCGCCGAGGAGGCAGCCCGTGCCGAGGCCGAGGCCAAGAAGAAGGCCGAGCAGGAGCGCCTTGCCCGCGAGAAGGAGGAGGCTGCTCGCGAGGCCCAGCGCCGCGCCGTTCCCGCTTCCGACTCCGGTTCGCGCTTCCGTTCGCTGCTCGATCAGATCGCCGCACAGGAGACCGTGCTCAAGGAGAAGAAGGACGCCGAGGACAAGGCCAAGGCCGAGCGCGGCAACCGTCGCGGCGGCAACAACGATCGTCGTGGCGGCCGTCGCAACGACCGCAACGCCTCCGAGAACCGCCCGCACAGCCATCGCACCAACGCCAGCAACAATGTCGCTGCCGGCATGGATTTCCCCAACCCCGATAAGCAGGGCAAGGGCAAGAAGCGCAAGGGTGGTCACAACAGCGAAGAGGACCACTACAGCCGCATGGCGCGCGAGGCCGAGGAGTACAGCCGCGAGAAGGTTCTCGAGGAGGCCCGTGCCGCCGTCGAGGAGGCCTCTCGCGAGTCCACCGGCCGCCGCAAGAAGCGCAAGGAGAAGCGCGAGCGCGAGGCCGCTAGGGCTCAGGAGGAGCGCAAGATTGAGGAGGCGCTGGCCCAGGGCGTGAACCCCGAGGAGCTCGACGCCATCAAGGTCTCCCAGGGCGTTACCGTCCAGGAGCTTGCCGAGGCGCTCGACGTTCCGGCCAACGACATCATCAAGCGCCTGTTCTTGCTGGGCACGCCGCTCACCATGACGCAGTCCATGTCCGACGACCTTGTCGAGCTTGTTGCCGACGACTTGGGCCGTCAGATCAGGATCATCACCCCCGAGGAGGAGAACACCTTCTCGTTCTACGATGATCCCGCCGACCTTAAGCCCCGCGCCCCGGTCGTCACCGTCATGGGTCACGTCGACCACGGCAAGACGAGCCTGCTCGACGCCATCCGCCACACCGGCGTCGCTGCCGGCGAGGCTGGCGGCATTACCCAGGCCATCGGCGCATCGCAGGTCATGATCAACGACCGCAAGATCACCTTCATCGATACCCCGGGCCACGCTACCTTTACGGCCATGCGTGCCCGTGGCGCCAAGGTGACCGACATCGTCATCCTGATCGTCGCCGCCGACGACGGCGTCATGCCCCAGACGGTCGAGTCGATCAACCACGCCAAGGCCGCCGGCGTTCCCATCGTCGTCGCCGTCAACAAGATCGATAAGCCCGGCGCCAACCCCGACCGCGTGCGCCAGGAACTCACCGAGTACGGCGTCATCCCCGAGGAGTGGGGCGGACAGAATATGTTCGTCAACATCTCGGCCAAGCAGAAGATCGGTATCGACGATCTTCTGGAGACCGTGCTGCTCCAGGCCGACGTGCTCGAGCTCAAGGCCAACCCCGATACCTTCGCCTCGGGCAACGTCCTCGAGGCCAAGCTCGACAAGGGCCGCGGCTCGGTCGCTACCGTGCTCGTGACCCGCGGTACCCTGCACGTGGGCGATACGCTGGTCGCCGGCCTTACCTATGGCCGCGTCCGCGCCATGCTCGACCCCAAGGGCCGCGCCGTCACCGAGGCCGGTCCCTCCGACGCCGTCGAGATCCTGGGCCTGCAGTCCGTTCCCAACGCCGGTGACGAGTTCCGCGTATTCGAGGACGAGCGCGAGGCGCGCGCCCTGGCCGATGAGCGCTCGCTCAAGGCCCGCATCGAGGAGCAGAGCCGCGTGAAGCACGTCACGCTCGAGAACCTCTTCGAGACCATCGCCGACGCCGAGGTCAAGGAGCTCAACCTGATCATCAAGGCCGACGTCCAGGGCTCCATCGAGGCCCTTCAGGACTCGCTCGACAAGATGGATCAGTCCGAGGTCCGCATCAACACGATCCACTCCGCGGTCGGTGCCATCAACGAGACCGACGTCGTCCTGGCTGACGCCTCCAACGCCATCATCATTGGCTTTGGCGTGCGTCCCGACGGTAAGGCCCGCTCTGCTGCCGAGCGCGAGGGCGTCGAGATTCGTTGCTACGACGTTATCTATAAGTGCCTCGAGGAGCTCGACGCTGCCCGTATCGGCATGCTCAAGCCCACCGAGGTCGAGGTCTCCACGGGTACCGCGACCGTCCTGGACACCTTTAAGGTGCCCAAAGTCGGTATCGCCGCCGGTGTCCGCGTCGAGGAGGGCGAGATCGCCGCGACCGATTCCGTGCGCCTGGTGCGCGACGGCATCGTTGTCTTTAACGGTAAGATCGCCTCGATGCGCCACTACAAGGACGAGGCCAAGAGCCTCAAGAGCGGTTCCGAGGGCGGCATTGGCCTGGAGAACTTCCAGGACATCAAGCCCGGCGACCAGATCGAGGGTTATCGTATCGACCAGGTTGCCCGTACCGAGTAGGGGGTAGCGCTATGAAGCAAACGCAGGCAACCCGCCGTCTGGGCGAGCAGCTTCGCGAGAAGCTCGGTTATATCCTTCTCTTTGAGGTTTCCGATCCGCGTCTCGACCTGGTCACCCTGACCGCGGTCGAGGTCGCGGTGGACCGTTCGTTCGCGCGCGTGTACGTGTCGTGCGATGCGAGCCGCTACGATGAGGTCATGGAGGCGCTCGCCAGCGCCAAGGGCCGCATTCGCAGCCTGTTGGCTCGCTCGCTCGACTGGCGCGTCACGCCCGAGCTCGATTTTCGCATCGATCGCTCGACCGATGAGGCCGAGCGCATTACGCGTGCGCTGGAGAATGTCCCGGCCACGCTGGCGATCGAAAAGGACGAGGACGGCTATCCCATAGCGGATGCCGCCCAGGAGGCAGCTTTAGATGACTAATTCCGCCGACCTCGTCTCGTGCGAGTCTGCAGATATTAAACGACGCATCCTTGAGCTTATCGAGGGTGCGTCCTCCATTGCGATCTCGGGTCATACCTCTCCCGACGGCGATGCCCTGGGCTCCGTGTTGGGCTTGGGTCTTTCGCTCATGAAGGCGTTCCCCGACAAGGACATCGCGCTGCTGCTCGCAGACGACGATCCCGTTCCGCGTATTTACCGCTTTATGGAAGGCGCCGATCGTCTGGTGCCGGCTTCGAGCTTTACGGGCGATCCCGACCTGTTTATCTCGGTGGATGTGCCGGTTGTCGAGCGTCTGAACAACTCGGCCGACGTGCTCCGCCGCTCCAAACATGTGGTGTGCTTTGACCACCATCCGGCGCGCGAGGAGTTTGCCGAGGTAAGCCTGAGGCGTGTCGATGCTGCGGCGTGCGCCATGATCATCGACCGCTTTTTGGATGATTGCGGCATTGTCGTTCGCGATCGCATCGCCACCTGCCTGCTCTGTGGCCTGGTTACCGATACCGGTCGTTTTCAGTATCAGAATGCCGATGCCGCTGCGTTCCATGCGGCTTCGCGCCTGGTGGCGCACGGTGCCGACCCGGCGCGTGTCGCGCTCGAGGTCTATCAGAGCATGCGCGTCGAGTTCTTGCACCTCAAGTCCATCGTCATGGGCCGCATCAAGACGGTCGCGCACGGGCGCGTGGCGTATAGCTACGCGTACGAAAGCGACCTTAAGGAATGTGGCGTCACCTCGGATGAGTGCGACGGCTTGGTCGATGTGGTGCGCTCGGTGATGGGTGTCGAGGTCTGCCTGTTCCTTAAGGGCATCGAGGGCGATACCAAGGTGCGCGGAAACCTGCGCTCCAAGGGCGACATGGATGTCTCCGAGATTGCGGCCAACTTTGGCGGAGGCGGACATCACGCTGCCGCCGGCTTTACCAATAACGGAACGATTTTCGAGACGCTCACCGCGGCACTTCCCATGCTGGCCGAGCTGGTGGGGGAGGATCCCGCTTCGGTGGCCGTCGAGCTTTAACTTTTTGGATGGTACATGGCTCGTCGTACGCCTTCTCAATTGAATATGCTGCTCGCCGTCGATAAACCGGTGGGCTGCACGTCCCACGACGTGGTTTCGCAATGCCGGCGCGCCCTCCATGAGCGGCGCGTCGGTCATGCCGGCACGCTCGACCCCATGGCGTCGGGTGTCATGGTGGTGGGCGTGGGCCAGGCTACGCGTCTGCTGGGCATGCTTACCCTCGATACCAAAAGTTACGTCGCCGATATCTCGTTTGGCGCCGAGACCAATACCGACGATGCGGAAGGCGAGGCCGTCCGTACTGTTGCCATTGCACCCGAGCTGCGCGATCCGGCCTATGCCCGTGAGCGCTTGAGCGCCATGCTGGGCCCTCAGATGCAGGTCCCGCCGGCGTTTTCGGCTATTTCGGTCAACGGCGTGCGCGCCTATAAGTCTGCACGTGAGGGCAATGCCGTTGAGTTGCCTGCGCGCCCGGTCGAGGTATATTCTGCCGACCTGATCGCCGTGAGTGGCGAGGGCGATTCCTGCATTTGGACCGTTGCCTTCTCGGTGAGCAAGGGCACCTATATCCGTGCGCTCGCTCGCGACCTGGGTCGCGCCTGCGATAGTGCCGCGCATATTTCCGCGCTGCGCCGTACCGCTTCTGGCATTGTCTCCATCGGTGCCTGCCATGCGATCGAGGATCTTTCTCCCGAGTCCGCTGCCGGCTTTGCCTTGGACCCCATTGCGGCCCTCGGCGCCACGCGTGTCGACTTGCCGGGCAATCTTGCGGAAGATCTGCTGTGCGGTCGTCGTATTCCTATTGATCGCGCGCTCGCCGGCTTCGATGCGTCGAAGGCACCGTTTGCGCTGGTGCTCGATGGCGGGCTCAAGGCTTTGGCTCGTATCGAGGATGGTCGCTTTGTGATGGAGCACGTCTTTCCGCAGGCGATCGGCGGTGTTCGATGATGCTGGACCCTCGCGAGCTCGCGCGCACATTTTTTGTGGGCGCGGCGGCGGAGGCCCGCATCGTTTTGGCTGATGCTTTTGATGACTGCGAGTCTATGGGTGCCGCCTCGATTGCCATCGGCGTGTTCGATGGCGTGCATAGGGGACATCGTGAGCTGATCGACGCGGTCATTCGCGATGCGCGCGTCCACGGCTGCAAAGCGGTTGTCGTAACGTTTGACCCTGATCCAGATGTTGTGGTGAGCCCTGCGCCCGCTCAAAAATTGATGACGACGGCCGACCGCCTGCATGCCCTGGCTCAGACTGGGGTCGATGCCGTGGTGGCTGTTCCCTTTACGCCTGCGGTAGCGTCGCTCGACCACGTGGGCTTTCTTGAGTTGTTGGCGCATGTTGTCGACATTCGCTCCATTCGCGTTGGCAGCGATTTTAGGCTGGGTTGCGGCGGTGCCTCGGGCGTTGCCGAGATGCAGGCATGGGGTGTCGAGCGCGGTGTTGACGTGTATGGGCACAATTTGCTGTGCGAGGCCGGCGAGGCTATCTGCGCCACCCGCATTCGACGTGAGCTGAGCTTGGGCCACGTTGAGCTGGCAGCCGATCTACTCGGCCGTCCCTATATGGTGCGCGGCGGCGTGATTCGCGGTCGCCACGAGGGCTCCGATATGGGATTTCCGACGGCAAACCTGCTGGTGCCAAACGGAATCCAGCTGCCTGCCGATGGCGTCTACGAGGGCCTTGTGCTGGTCGACGATACCGTGTGGCCTGCTGCCGTCAACGTGGGCCTGCCGCCGACGTATGCCGACGATGCCGCCTCGGCGCATCTCGAGGCCAACTTGATCGGGTATGCGGGCGACCTGTATGGACGTTCGGTTTCGTTGGCGTTTACGCGTTGGCTGCGTCCTTCGCGCGTGTTTGATTCGCTGGACGAGCTTATCGCGACCGTCGAGGGTAATATTGACGATATCCGTCACAACTTGGGTGAGCAGGGGGTGAGCATCCGTGATTAGCGATGAGGAGAAAGACCAGGTGCGCGCTGCGTCCGACCTGGTTGCCATTGTGCAGGAAACGGTTGAGCTCAAGCCCCGCGGCCATGAGTTTTGGGGTTGCTGCCCCTTCCATGGAGAAAAGACCCCATCGTTTCACATTATCCCCGCTACACAGGTGTGGCACTGCTTTGGCTGTGGCGAGGGCGGCGACGTCTTCACCTACATCATGAAGCGCGAGAACCTGAGCTTTCCCGAGTCGATTCGCTACCTGGCCGATCGTGCCGGCATTGAGCTGCACGATACCGGCGCGCAACGCGATCGCGGCACCAAGCGCGCCCGCATCTATGACCTGTGCGCCGAGACGGCCCAGTTCTATCACACCATGCTCATGCGCGGTAAGGACAGCCGTCCGCGCGAGTACTTTGCCAGCCGCGGTATGGGTGGCGACGTCTGCCGTCGCTACTGCCTGGGCTTTGCGCCGGGTCGCAATATGTTGGTGGCCCATCTGTCGCAGAAGGGCTTTACCCCGCAGGAGATGATCGACGCCAACGTGGCCGTGAGCCGCGGGCGCGGACAGCTCACCGATCGTTTTTACGACCGCGTGATGTTTCCCATCTTTGACGAACAGGGTCATAACATCGCTTTTGGCGGTCGTATTATGGGCGATGGCCAACCCAAGTACCTCAACACCGCCGAGACGAGCGTGTTTCATAAAAAGAGAAACCTCTACGGCTTTAACTGGGCCAAGGAGTTTATCGTCGCGCAGGATACCGCCATCGTGGTGGAGGGATATACCGACTGCATCGCCTGCTGGGAGGCGGGGATCAAAAACGTCGTCGCCACGCTGGGCACGGCGCTGACGGAACATCACGTAAAGACGCTCACCCGTTTTGCCAAGCGCATTGTGTATATGTTCGATGGTGACGCCGCCGGTCAAAAGGCCGCGCGCCGCGCGATTCAGTTTATCGAGCAGGACTCGATGGACCTGCGCTGCGTGGTGCTTCCCGACGGCAACGACCCTATGGAGTTCGTCACGGCGCATGGTGGCGAGGCACTGCAGGCGCGTATCGACGCCGCCGAGCCCCTCATGGACTTTGTGTACCGCTCACTGCAGGAGTCGAGCGACATTACCACGCCGGGCGGTCGCGCCAAGGCGCTCGAGGATGCGCTGACGCTCATCTATCCGCTGCGCGATAGCTACATGATCGATACGTACTTTATCCAGATCGCCGACCTTCTGGGCCTGGATTTGGAGACGGTACGCTCGAGCTCGGGCCGTGTGTTTCGCGATGTCGCCAAACGCGAGGACGCCGAGCGTCGTCGCGAGCAGAACTACGAGCGCCAGCGGGCACAGGCCGAGCGCGCAGGAGGCGCGGGCGGTCGGGTGTCCGGTCCGCAGGGGGCATCTCGCGGCGCCTGGGCGTCGGGGACGACGCCGCCGGTATCCGCACCGGTCGAGGAGGAACCGTACGACTATGTGCCGCTCGAGGCCTACGGGGCCGCGCCGGTCGAGGTCGTCGACGATATGCCGCCGATCGATGTGCCTGCTGGCATGGACGCGGCGCCCGCGGGGTCTGCTTCGACCGCTTCCGTTCCGGCGACGCCGATCGTGCTGACCGATCTGGAGCGGAAGTCTCTGGCGGGGGAGCGCGAGCTGTTGACGATGCTCACCAGCTACCCCGACCTATTCCGCACGTACGCCGATCGCATCTGCTCGATCGAGTGGGTAGACCCCCGTCACGAGTCCATCGCGTGGGCCGTGCTCGCGACGCCGCCGGGCACCGATCCCGCGGCGTGCATGGACGCCGCGCGCGCGGTGTGTCCCGAGGCGGCTTCGCTTGTCAGCGCCGGGCGCATCTCGGCGACGAGCAAGCATCCCACCGAGACGAACATCGTCTTTATGCTCGATACGCTTGAGCTTTACACGATCAAGCGCCGTATGCGGGCTGCCCAGGCCAAGCTGCGCCAGGACCGGTCGCTCGACGATGACGCGCGCCGTGCATTGACCATGCAGGCCGCGCAGGATTCTTTGCGCCAGCGCGAGCTCCAGAAGTCGATTGGCGGCGTGGCCGATCCGTTCCGGTTGATTGGTTTGGAGGCCGCGGGTCCCGATCAGGCCTAGATGTTGTGGTCAATCGGCATGTTATCTGCTATATCCAGTCTGAATTTTGGGTATAGACGTGTAAGTGTGTGCTAAAGTAATGTGTCCTGTGGACTACGAAGGGAGAATCTGTGCCAAATAAGACTGAGAGCACGGGTACTGGGCTGGAATCCTACGTTGCTAAGCTCATGGGCAACGGCTCAAACAGGACTTCGGTAACCGAGGACGAGATCCAGGTCGTCCTGAAGGATATCGATGTTTCTGACGAGCAGCTCAACGCGGTCTATTCCGCGCTGCGCAACAGCGGCATCCAGATTATCTCCGCGAGCGGAAACGACGACGCCCCCATGGACGTCGACGATGACGATAACGATACCGACGATTTCGATGACGACGAGGAGCACGATTCCGGCTCGCTCGACGATCATGAGCTTAAGATGGCCCGTCAGGCTGATGCCGAGATGGGTTCTTGCAAGAGCAAAAAGAAGCGCACCGTCCGCACGTCCCGTTCGCGTTCTCGCGTGCGTGGCATCGATGCCTCCACGGTGATGCTGACCGGTGACCCGGTTCGTATGTACCTTAAGGAGATCGGCAAGGTCGACCTGCTGACCGCCTCCGAAGAGGTCGATCTGGCCATGAAGATCGAGGCCGGTCTCGAGGCCACCGAGAAGCTCGAGGCCGCCGAGGCGGGCGAGATCGAGCTCACTCGCGCCGAGATGCGTCGTCTGACTCGTATCGAGAACGTGGGCCTCGAGGCCAAGCAGGCGCTCATCAGCGCCAACCTCCGTCTGGTCGTCTCCATCGCCAAGCGCTACGTCGGTCGCGGCATGCTGTTCCTGGATCTGATCCAGGAGGGCAACCTCGGTCTGATCCGCGCCGTCGAGAAGTTCGACTACCAGAAGGGCTTCAAGTTCTCCACGTACGCCACGTGGTGGATCCGTCAGGCCATCACGCGCGCTATCGCCGACCAGGCCCGTACCATCCGTATTCCCGTGCACATGGTCGAGACCATCAACAAGCTTGTCCGCGTGCAGCGCCAGCTCCTCCAGGATCTGGGTCGCGACCCGACCCCCGAGGAGATCGGTGCCGAGATGGACATGAGTGCCGACCGCGTCCGCGAGATTCAGAAGATCTCGCAGGAGCCCGTGTCGCTCGAGACTCCTATCGGCGAGGAAGAGGATTCCCAGCTGGGCGACTTTATCGAGGACTCCCAGGCCATCGTTCCGCCCGATGCCGCCAGCTTCTCCATGCTGCAGGAGCAGCTCACCCAGGTGCTCGACTCACTTGCCGATCGTGAGCGCAAGGTTATTGAGCTGCGCTTTGGACTTGTCGACGGACATCCCCGCACGCTCGAGGAAGTCGGCCGCGAGTTTGGTGTCACGCGCGAGCGCATCCGCCAGATCGAGTCCAAGACCCTGGCCAAGCTCCGCCACCCCAGCCGCAGCAGCAAGCTCAAAGACTATATCGAAAGCTAGTCAGGCAAGAAGCGCCCTCAAGCACATCCGCTTGAGGGCGCTTTCATGTAACAAGGGCCGGCAGTTGGGGCACGGGTAGTCTTTTTGGGACGGGGCTTTTTTAGCTACCCAATCTGGGGCCTTTAAAGCTTGAGCCGCTCATTGAGATAGGGTAGCTAAAAAAGCCCCGTCCCAAAAAGACTACCCTGGGCGTCTGGTTGATTAGTCGTTGGGGACGTTCTTGAATGACTAGTCGTTTAAGAACGTCCCCAATGACTGGGTCGGAAAATTTCTTAAAAAAGTTCTTGCCCTGAGCTGATTCGTCCGTATAATAAACTTCGTTGCTTGAGAGCATGCACCTATTCCTCGGTAGCTCAATGGTAGAGCACGCGGCTGTTAACCGCGCTGTTGTAGGTTCGAGTCCTACCCGGGGAGCCAGAATTTCTCAGCCCAATCTGCTGGGCTTTAAATTCCTCGGTAGCTCAATGGTAGAGCACGCGGCTGTTAACCGCGCTGTTGTAGGTTCGAGTCCTACCCGGGGAGCCAGATTGTAAAACCCGTCGCTTTTGCGGCGGGTTTTTTCATACCGCGATTGCTTAACGCAAACGTTGCCATATCAACATTTCGTGTCGAGGATGTAATCCCGCGACCCACCACCTCAACATGGCGCGGTCGTTGTAGAATATTGCAATGATTGCTCCCACGACATGGTGCCGCGAGCACCAGATAAGGAGATTCTTGTGTCTGAGACCATTAACGGCAGCCTGAGCGTCTCGAACGACGTTATTGCCGATATTGCCGGTTATGCTGCGATGACGTGCTATGGCGTCGTCGGTATGGCCGAGCAGCTCCAGGGCGCCGAGAGCGTGCGCCTGCTTGCCGGTCAGCGCCTCCGCAAGGGCGTGCTTGTCTCCGCCGACGAGAACGGCCTTACGGTCGACCTTCACGTCGTGCTCGAGAACGGCGTCAACATGAAGTCCGTCTGCCACAATCTTTCGAGCTCCGTTGCTTTCACCCTGCAGGAGATCGCCCAGATCGATCCCGCCAGCCTTAAGATCGGCATTCACATCGACGCGCTCAAGAGCCGTCTGAACTAGCATCCGAAAACGGAGATTCAAATACTCATGATTGTAAAGACCATTCGCACCTGTTTTCCGATCGCTGCGGCTGCCGTTTCCGACAAGGCCGAGGAGATCAATAAACTCAACGTCTTTCCCGTGCCCGACGGCGACACCGGCACCAACATGTCGCTCACGCTCGCCTCGGTGACCAAGGAGCTTTCCGCCCTTCCCGCCGATGCCGATATGGAGGCCATCGCCGGCGCCATCACCCACGGCTCCCTCATGGGCGCCCGCGGCAACTCCGGCGTTATCACCTCGCAGATTCTGCGCGGCGTGGCCGAGGGGCTCGTCTCTGTCGATGAGCCCATCACGTCTGCCAACATCGCGCATGCTTTCCGTCGCGCCGTCAAGGTCGCCTTCCAGGCCGTCCGCAAGCCCATCGAGGGCACGATTCTTACGGTCCTGCGCGACGTCTCGACCAAGGCCGACGAGTGCGAGAAGAAGAAGTTCTCGGCCGAGGACGCGCTCGACGCCATCGTCGTCGAGGCCTACCAGTCTGTGGCTCGCACGCCCGACCTGCTGCCCGTTCTGAAGGAGAACGGCGTGGTCGACTCCGGCGCCTTTGGCTTCGCCATCTTCCTGGAAAACTTTGTTGCCGCTGCTCTGGGCCGCAGCACCGTTGTCGAGGATTTCTCCACCACGTTTGATTCCGCTGGCTCTGCCCGCGATGCGGCCCTCGGTCGCGTCGAGATCGAGGCCAACGACGACTGGGAGGGCTCGGAGTTCCGCTACTGCAACGAGTTCCTCTTTAAGGCCGACGCCCCGTTTGACGAGGACGAGTGCCTTAAGTTCCTGGGTTCCATGGGCGACTGCGAGCTGCTCGTGGGCGCCTACCCCGACTACAAGATCCACGTGCACTCCAACACCCCCAACCTGGTGCTCGAGCACATGCTGCAGCTTGGCCAGATCTACGAGGTCTTTATCCACAACATGGAGATGGAGGCCCACGACCGTACCGCTAAGATCCACGAGGACCAGCAAAAGGCCGCCGAGCCCGCCAAGGCCCTGGGTTTTGTCGCCGTTGCCGCCGGTTCCGGTGAGGCCGACATCCTCAAGTCCCTCGGCGTCGACGTGGTCGTTTCGGGTGGCCAGACCATGAATCCCTCGACCGCCGACCTGCTGGGCGCGGTGGACCAGGTCAACGCGACTTCGGTCATCATCCTGCCCAATAACGGCAATATCCGTATGGCTGCCGAGGCTGCTGCTTCTGCCTGCACCGACAAAAAGGTCGCCGTGGTTCCCACCAAGACCGTTCCGCAGGCGTTCTCCGCTCTGTTCGCGGTGCTGCCCGATTCCGAGCTCGAGGACGCCGTTGCCGCCATGGTCGATGCCATCAGCGAGGTTCGCGATGGCGAGGTCACCCGTGCCGTGCGCGATTCCAGCGCCTCTGACGGCTCGCCGATTCACTCCGGTGACGTCATGGGTATCATTGCCGGCTCCATCGACGTGGTCGGCTCCGATGTGAAGCAGGTCACGCTCGACTGCATCAACCGCATGCAGGAGGAAGAGGAGGGCGACGCGCTGACGATTCTGGCCGGCGAGGAGCTGTCCGATGAGGCCTTCCAGGAGATCGTTGACGCCATCGAGGAGGCTCAGCCCGACCTGGAGATTGACGCCCATCGTGGCGAGCAGCCGCTCTATCCCGTGATCTTCTCGATCGAGTAGGCATCTGCCCATGTCCGAGCTGTGCTCCGTGCCGCGCGTCTCGGAGCGCTTTGCCCAGAGCAATGCGCTCGACGAGGATATCGCGCGACTCAAATATGTTTCGGGTAAACGTGAGGAGGCCCTTCGCCGTCTGGGAATTAGGACGGTGGGGGACCTCCTTCTCCATATCCCTCATCGATATCTGGACTTTACACGCTCCTGGTCCATCGAGATGGCGCCTATCGGTACGGTGTGCACGATCGTCGCCACGGTCGATCGTATCGTTCAAAAGCAGCCCCGCCCGCGTATGCAGGTTACCGAGGTCTCGCTTGTGGACGAGACGGGCGTGCTGCAAGTCGCTTTTTTCCGCCAGCCCTGGATTGCCCAGCAGCTCAAGCAGGGCGACCGCCTGGCCGTGATGGGTAAGGTCGAATTTGCCTATGGCTTTAAGCAGATGGCCTCGCCGCATTTCGAAAAGCTCGAGGACGGGCGTGCCGCGGGCACCATCCTTCCGGTTCACTATGTGAGCGACGGTGTGAGCCAGGCTTGGATGCGCCGTATCGTGAGCGGCGCGCTCGAGATTGTCGGCAATCCCTTCGACCCGATTCCCGCGCCCCTGCGCGCCAAGCGTCGCCTTATGAGCAGCGCCCGTGCGCTGCGTTCGATTCACTTTCCCTCAAGTATGGCCGAGCGCGATATCGCGCGCGCACGGCTTGCCTATGAGGAATGCCTCTATCTTCAGCTGGCGCTTCGTCTGCGCAACGACGGCGGTATGGTCGAGGTGGTTCCCTACACCCATACCGCGGGTGGTCATTTGACGGCGCTTAGGCGGGCCCTGCCGTTTTCGCTGAGCGACGAGCAGGAGGCCGCGTTCCAAGACATCCTGCATGACATGTGCGATGGCGACCACGTGATGAACCGCTTGCTGCTGGGCGATGTCGGTACCGGCAAGACCGCCGTCGCCGCCTGCGCGCTGGCAGTCGCGGCCGATTCGGGTACCCAGTCCTGCGTCATGGCACCCACGGGCGTGCTGGCGCGTCAATATGCCGATAAGACCGGCCCTTTGCTCTCGCAGGCCGGTATGTCCTGGGCGCTCCTGACGGGTGCTACCCCGGCCGCCGAGCGCGAGCGCATCCATGCACAGCTGCAGTCTGGTGAGCTCGATGTGCTCTTTGGTACCCATGCGGTCCTTTCGGATAACGTAACGTTTAAACATCTTTCACTCGTCGTTATCGACGAGCAGCACCGATTTGGCGTGGGGCAGCGCAATGCCCTGCGTGCCAAAGGCCCAGGTGCGGACTTGCTCGTTATGACGGCCACGCCTATTCCGCGCACACTGGCGCTCTCGGTCTATGGCGACCTGGACACGTCCATCATTCGTCATCGCCCCGTTCCCGGGGCCGGCGTCTCGACGCGCGTGCTCACCGAGTCGAGCCGCGACCTGGCCTACGGTGCCATTCGCGAGGCGCATGCCCAAGGACAGCAGGCTTACGTTATCTGCCCGCTTGTGGAGCCGAGTGACTCCGCGGACGATTTGGAAGACGTTCCCGGCATTGCTCGCGACGATGAAGGTCGCGTGACGGTGCCCGTGCCGTTACACGACACCGCGACCGAGCTCGACCGCCTGCGTCTGGCATTGCCGGGGCTTTCCGTCGAGCGTCTTCACGGCCGCATGCCGGCGGGGGAGAAGGACCGCGTGATCGACGCCTTTAAGCGCGGCGAGATCGACGTGCTCGTCTCGACTACGGTGGTCGAGGTGGGCGTCGACGTGCCCAACGCCACCGTCATGGTTATCGAGAACGGCGAGCGCTTTGGCTTGGCGGCCCTGCATCAGCTTAGAGGCCGCGTGGGCCGCGGCAGCGTGTCGGGCACGTGCCTGGTCATGACGCATTCCAAGGGCAATGGCGGTGTGTCTGCTGCGCAAGACCGACTGCGGGCGCTCGAAAAGACCTCTGACGGTTTTGCGCTTGCGCAGATGGACCTGCGTTTGCGCCACGAGGGCGAAATCTTGGGTTATCGCCAACATGGCGGTGTGACCCTGCGTTTTGTGGACCTGGATGCCGACGAGGATCTTATCGAATGGGCCCATTTGGACGCGGTCGAGCTCTTGCGGTATGCTTGCAACCTTGACTCCGTGGCGACGCGTCCCTTGCGCGATGCGGTTGCCACGCGTTATCGACATATCTTCAAGGAGGTCAGCGGAGGATGAGAATCATCGGCGGTGAATGGCGCGGCCGCAAGATCGAAGAGCCGCGTGGGCGCGATGTCACCCGTCCCACGACCGACCGCGTGCGCGAGGCATGTGCGTCCATGGTCATGTCGGCATTCGATTTCGATCTGGACGAGGTCCGCGTGCTGGATGCCTTTGGCGGCTCCGGTGCCCTGGGAATCGAGATGCTCTCGCGCGGCGCTCGCTCGCTCATCACGTTCGAGATCGATCGCAATGCCGCCCGACTGATCACTAAGAATATCGAGTCGCTGTGTCGCGACCGCTCGCGTTGGCGCGTCGTTACCGGCGATGTGTTGGCGAGCGCCTCGCGTGGCCGTGTTCCGGGCGGCCCCTTTGATCTGGTCCTGCTCGATCCGCCCTATGCCTTTGGTGCCGAGCCGGTCGAGGAGCTGCTGCGCAATCTTGCCCAGCAGGGCTTGCTGGCACCAGGGGCCTTTGCCCTGTTTGAGCATGCCGCAAGCGACGCGGGCGCTCATCCGGCTGGTTTTGAGACCGTGCGAGAGAAACGCTACGGCATTACCTCGGTTGACTTGCTGCGCTGGGTGGCCGCGGACGAGTGCGACCACGCTAATGACAGCGATATTGACGAGGACGCGCCTTTGGAGGATACCCATGAATGACACTATCAACCGCGTGATCGTTCCGGGTACGTTTGACCCCATCACGTTTGGTCACATCGATGTAATCCGCCGCGCCCGCCGCATTTTTCCCAGCGTGATTGTCGCCGTGGCGGAGTCGCAGGGCAAAAACGGCGTGGGCACCACCTTTATGCTCGATGAGCGCGTGGCGTTGGCCCGCGAGGCCCTGGGCGATATTGACGGTGTCGAGGTACTGCCCTTTACCGGCCTGTTGGTCGATTTTGCCCGTGAGCAGGGTGCGGGTGCTGTGGTCAAGGGCCTGCGCGCCATGACCGACTTTGAGTACGAGCTGCAGCAGGCAGACCTCAACTATCGCCTGGATAACGAGCTTGAGTCCATTTTTGTCATGAGTGCGCCGCAGTACGGCTATATTTCGAGCTCGGTGGTTCGTCAGATCGCATCGCTCGGAAGCGATGTGTCGACGTTTGTGCCGCCCAATGTGGTCGAAGCGCTTAAACATCGCTTTTCGTGACGTTTCATATTGCCTGATGGCATGTGGTAAACTAACACGATGTCATGTTACCTATGAAAGGAGACCGGATGCCGGGCGAGAATTTTCCTGGCGACAGGATCGTGAGCCTTGTCGAGGAGCTCGAGGGGCTCATCGAAGAGGCTAAGACGCCGTTCGGCAAGAATGCCCAGATGAAGGTTATCGATGCCGACGTCTTCTTTAACATCCTTGACGAGATCCGTATGAGCTACCCCGAGGAGTGGCAGAAGTCCCGTCGCATCCTCAAGGAGCGCGACGAGCTTATGGCTTCCGCCGCTGCTCAGGCCGATTCCATCATTGCCGATGCTCAGCAGCAGGCACTCACCATTGCCGGTGAGCAGGAGATCGTCCGCTTGGCGCAGCAGCAGGCCGACGATATCCGTGATCGTGCCCAGCAGTACGAGCGCGAGACGCGCTATGCGGCCGAGGATTATGCCGAGCAGGTCTTTACGCACCTCGAGGAGAACCTCAAGAGCCTGACCGGCACCGTTACCCGTTGCCGTCAGCAGCTCAACGAGGGTGCCGCCCAGCAGAACGGTCAGTGGTAATGGCTGAGTTCCCGAGCGTTACCGTCGATCTTTCCGAGCAGCTCGAGTTTCCCGGAGACTCGTATCCGCTGACCGGCAAGGTCGATGTCGCCACCTACACGGTGGGCGAGAAGGAGTACCAGCTGCAGGACGGCATTGCTTACGACGTGGTTTTTACCAATGCGGGCACCGGTGTTCTGCTCTCCGGCATGGTTCGAGCGCACGCCACCGGCGAATGCGACCGCTGCCTTGAGCTCGCCTCGTTTGATATCGCCGGCGAGATCGAGGAGTTCTACCTCTTTGAGGAGCCCGAGGATCCCGAGGCCTACGAGGACGGTTACGAGCTTTTGGGCGAGGACCGCATTGTCGATCTGGGGGAGCCCATTAACGACGCCGTTGTCATGGACACGCCGTTTGTGGTGCTCTGCAAGCCCGATTGCCGCGGCCTGTGCCCCACCTGCGGTATCAATCTCAACGTCGAGCAATGCGATTGTGCCGCCCAGGCCGAGGCCGAATGGGCCGCTGCCACGGAAAATCCATTTGCAGCATTGAAGAATCTCAATCTTGATGAGTAAAAATGTGGTAGTATCGCTACTTGCGCGTAATCGCCACACTGGATAGTTCATAAGGAAGGTCACTATGCCCGTACCTAAACAAAAGCAGGGTCGTATCCGCACCCATACTCGTCGTTCCGCCAACATGAAGATCTCGGCTGCGGCTCAGTCTACGTGCCCCCGTTGCGGCGCTGTCAAGCTCCCGCACCACGTGTGCCCCAGCTGCGGTTTCTACAAGGACCGCGAGGTTATCGTTACCGAGTAACGGTATACTCTGGATACGATGCCGTTCCAACTGGAACCACAATGGCCGGCTCAATGAGTCGGCCATTTTTGTATAAGGAGCACTTGAAATGAGTAACGTTCGCGTTTGTGTAGACGTTGTGGGCGGAGACGAGAAGCCCCAAGTTGTCCTCGACGGTATTGAGGCCGCACTTGCCGCCGATCCCGATATCGAGGTCATTGCTGTTGGCCCCGCCGATATCGTCAACCCCTTTGCCGCGGCGCACGCGCGCGTGGAGGCTCTGGAGGCCCCCGATGTCATCGCCATGGACGACGATCCCATCCGCGCCGTGATGACCAAGCGTAAGTCTTCGATCGTGCTTGCCTGCCGTGCTATTAAGAAGGGCAACGCGGACGCGTTTTTCTCCGCGGGGTCGACCGGCGCCATGACGGCTGCCGCCACCGCCTACGTGACGCCGTTTAGATATTTGGTAGAGGGTAAGAAGCAGCCGGTGCGTCCATGCCTCACCAATGCGCTGCCCAACCGCACCGGTGGCCTTACGGTACTGTGTGACATGGGGGCCAACCCCGATGTCGAGGTCGACGACATGGTTCGCTTTGCCCAGATGGGTGCAGCCTATGCCCGCGTGGTCTTGGGCATCGAACATCCGCGTGTGGGCCTGCTTGGCAACGGCACCGAGGACGAGAAGGGTTCTAACTTTACCAAGGCGTGCTTCCCGGCTATGAAAGCCGCGGTCCCCGGTTTTGTGGGCAACTGCGAGGGCACCGATCTTACGTCGGGCAATTTTGACGTTGTGGTCGCCGACGGCATGTCGGGCAATATTGCGCTCAAGGCAACCGAGGGCGCTGCCAAGTTTTTGCTGCAAGAGCTCAAGGGCGCCTTTATGTCTTCGCTCGGTACCAAGATTGCCGCACTGCTCATCAAAAAGCAGATGCGCCAGATGAAAGCCAAGCTCTCGGGCGATGCCAAGGGCGGCGCGATCCTGCTGGGCCTTCGCGGCGTCGTTTTGATTGGCCATGGCGCCACGTCGGCCGAAGCCGTTAAGAACGGTACGCTCGCCGCGGCTCAGGCCGTTCGAGCCGGGCTTATCGAAAGCATTGCCAATTCCATGGAAGGTATCGTTTAGCAAGAGCTCCGTTACGTGGCTCAAGCTATGCATCGTGGGGTAGAATCGGAGCCGTGCTGCAATGCGGCTTCCGCCCGCGCGACACATTGTATTCCACGACTTATGAGAGGATGCGCTATGGATCGCTCCGAAATCTTTGACAAGATCGCCGAGGTCGCTGCCGACGTGCTGGGCGTTGACGTTGCCGAGATCAGTGATGAGACGACTTTTGACGACCTCGATGCCAATTCGCTCGAGCGCCTGCAGCTGGTGACGGCCATCGAGGACGAGTTTGACCTCGAGATCGATGACGAGACCCTGTTGTCGCTTACCTCCGTTGCCGACGCCGTCGACGCTATCGAAAACGCCAGGGAGGCCTAGGTCTTGGCTTTATCTCAACGACTCACGCGCGCTCAGGAAATCCTGGGCCATGAGTTTAATAACAAGGTGCTGCTACGCGCGGCGCTCACCCACCCCTCGGCAGTTGAGGGGCAGCCGGTCTCTGCCAGCTATGAGCGGCTTGAGTTTTTGGGTGACTCCATTCTGGGCGCCGTGGTTGCCCGTTCGCTCTTTGAGTCTTATCCCGAGTTCGATGAAGGCAAGCTCACGCGTCTGAAGGTATCGCTTGTTTCGGGTGCCACGCTGTCCGAGGTTTCGCACGAGCTGGGCATCGACGACATCATCATCTTTGGCGCCTCCGAGACCGGTACCGGCGCGCGCGGCCTTAACTCGGCGCTCGAGAACGTCTATGAGTCGCTCGTGGGTGCGTTGTACCTCGATGCCGGCTGGGATGCGGCGGCGGAGTTCATCCACCGCACGCTTAAGCCCCATTTGGCCTCCGAGCGTGCCGAGCACCCCGCGAACCCCAAGTCGTTCTTGCAGGAGTGCGTGCAGGCAGACGGTCACGAGCCCCCGGCATACAAGCTGGTAGGCTCCGAGGGCCCGGCACATGCGCCTACCTTTACCGCCGTGGTGCTTGTCGACGGTATCCGTCAGGGCCGCGGCACCGGCGCCTCTAAGAAAGAGGCCGAGGGAGCCGCTGCACTCGAGGCGCTCGACCGCATGGGTTACACCACCAACGGTGTGATTCTCAACAAGAAGCCCGTTTAAGCGAGGAACCGTGTATCTCAAGTCCCTTACGCTCAAAGGGTTCAAGTCGTTTGCCGACCGCGCCCATATGACGTTTGAGCCGGGCCTGACCGTCATCGTCGGTCCTAACGGCTCGGGAAAATCGAATATCTCCGATTCGATTCTGTGGGTACTGGGCGAGCAGAGCGCCAAGCAGCTGCGCGGCCAGGCCATGGAGGACGTCATCTTCTCGGGCTCGTCGGCGCGCAAGCCGGTGGGCGTTGCCGAGGTCACGCTGGTGCTCGATAACTCGGACCATGTGCTGCCTGTCGACTTTGACGAGGTTGCCATCACCCGCCGCATGTATCGCTCGGGCGAGAGCGAATACCTCATCAACTCGAGTCCGTGCCGCCTGATGGATATCCAGGACATTTTGCACGATTCGGGCTTGGGTAAGGATACGCATTCCATTATCAGCCAGGGCAAGCTCGATGCCATTTTGCAGAGCCGTCCCGAGGAGCGCCGCGCCCTTATCGAGGAGGCTGCCGGCATTTCCAAGCACAAGCGCCGCAAGGAGCGTGCGCTCAAAAAGATTAAGTCGATGGACGAGCACCTTACTCGTGCCCGCGACATCAATAAGGAGATTGCCCGTCAGCTGCGACCGTTGGAGCGTCAGGTCGATCGCGCGCGCAAGTACAAAGAGCTGTCCTCGCGCGCGAACGAGCTTACGCAGATGCTGGCCGTTGACGAGCTTCGTTCGCTGCAGTCGCAGTGGAACGATCTGGAGAGCCGTTCCAAAGAGGGTGCCGCCGAGCTGGAGCTTGCGCAGTACCGCTTGGGCGAAAAGGAGCGCGAGCTCGAGAAGCTCCAGGTGATGCTCGAGGAAAAGGGCCTGTTTGTGGGTGACTTGGGCGAGCAGCGCCGTCATATGCAAGATGTGGTCGGCCGTATTAACTCCGATATGCGCCTGCTCGAGGAAAAGGGCCACAATATGGTGTCGCGCCTGTCCGATATGCGCGGCCAGATTTCGAGCTCCGAGCATCAGCGTCGTCGCGTGGTCGAGGAGCTCGAGGATGCACGTGCCCAGCTTGAGGAAGTGACCGGTGCGCACATGCAGGCCCAGGACGACGTTGACGCCGCCGGCCCTGCCGCCGCCGAGCTCCACGAGCGCCGTGTTGAGCTCGACAATCAGATTTCGCAGCTTACGCGCGAGCAACGCGATGTGCAGCGCGTGGCCGACAAGGCTGCGCTCGAGCTTGCCAAGGTGAAAGACTCGTTGAGCAATGCCGAGGTCGAGGACAACATGTACGCCTCGCGCCTGGAGCAGATTGACGAGCAGCTCGAGGAGGTCACGGCCTCGCTCGAGAGCCGTCGCGACCGCGCCGAGGAGCTCGACGGCGCGCTCGATCAGGCTCGCCAAGCCCAGGCCGATGCGCGCCAGGCCACCGAGGTCGCCCGTGCGGCGTTGAAGGACTTGCGCGCCCGTGAGAGCGAGTCGCGCAACAAGTTGTCCGAGGTGCGCTCTGAGCTTGCGAGCCAAAAGAAGCTCGATGCCCGTATGGCCGATAGCTCGCCGTTGGTGAGCCGTCTGGTAGGGGCATTGGGCGATGACGTAACGGGCCGCCTGGGCGACGTGCTCGAGGCGCCGCGTGAGCTTGAGGTCCTGGTCGAGCAGCTGCTTGCCGGCGATATCGATGCCCTGTTGTTTGATGACGCCGCCACGCTTGAGCGTGCCGGTCGTGCGGCTTTGGACCAAAAGAAGGCCTCGGGCGAGGCACTGCTGGTGGCGCGTGGTGTGAGCGGCTCTGCTGCTGCCGAGGGCGCTGCCGGTTCGCGTCTGGTTGATCGCCTGTCCGTGCGTGCCGGTTATGGCCCGATTGTCGAGGCACTGCTCGGCGGCTATTACGTGGTCGATGACTTAGCTGCCGCGCTGGCGGCACCAGTCGTTGACGGTGTGACCTATGTGACGCCCGATGGCGCTCGCGTGAGCTTTGGTGGCCTGGTGCGCGTGGGGCTCGATGCCGGCGAGGCCTCGGGTGCCCTGGAGCGGAAGCGCCGCATTCGCGAGCTCGAAGGCCTGGAGCCCGATTTGGCTGCCGTTTTTGAGCATGTGTCGAACCAGGTTATCGAGGCCAATGCGGCCGTCGAGGAGGCGCGTGCCGCCGAGGGTGATGCCGCCGGCGAGATCGCCCGTCTTGAGGGCGAGCGCCGCTCGCTGCTCTCCGAGATTGGCCGCCTGGAGCAAAGCGCCAACAGCGCCGAGGTCGAGCGTGCGCGCATCTCCAGGCGCCGCGAGCAGGCGGCCGAGGCCGTGAACGCCGCGCGCCCGCGCGTTGACGAGCTCACCCGTTCGCGCGACGAGGCCCGTGCGCAGGCAAGCGACCTGGGTCTCCAGATTGCCGAAGCCAACGACGAGCTCGATCGCGTGCGCCGTGACGATTCCGAGGCAGCCGGTAAGCTCGCCGATGCCAAGGTGCGCCTGGCCCAGACGAGCGAGCGCCTGCGTTCGCTGAAGGGCCGCGTGCCCGATCTGGAGCATCGCCTGGAGGGCATTGACCGCCGTATCCGCGGAACACGTCAGGCTTCGCGCTCGCTCGAGCTGCTGCGCCTGCGTGTCGATCCCATGCACGAGCGCTATTCGGCCCTGCTGGAGCGTGCATCTGATTGGGCCGCGCGCCTGCGTGACCAGGCCTCACTCGAGGAGGCAGACTCGGCTTCGCTCAAGAAAACCATCGAGGATGCCAAGGCCGAGGTCTCCCGCGCCAAGGAGCGGGTCGATGCCGCCACGGCGACACAAAACGAGTTCAAGGTCGCGCGCGGCAAGCTCGAGGTGCAGGTAGAGGCGGCCATCAAGGCCATTACCGCCGATGGCACCACCGTGCTTGAGGAAGCGCTCATGCTTCCTGCTCCCACCGATCGCGACGCCGCCGAGCGCGAGCTCAACCAGCTCGTGCGCCAGATCAACAACCTGGGCCCTGTGAACCAGGTTGCCATGGAGGAGTACGAGCAGCTCAAGCGCCGCGCCGATTACATCGAGGAGCAGCTGGCCGATCTGGAGAGCGCGCGCAAGGCGCTCACCAAGATTACCGTGGCCATCGACCGCAAGATGCGTAAAGCCTTCCTGGTGACCTTCGAAAAGGTCGATGCGAACTTCCGCGAGATCTTCGCCATGCTGTTCCCGGGTGGCCAGGCACATCTGGAGATGACCGACCCCGAGCACCCGGCCGAGACGGGCATCGAGGTCGTGGCGCAGCCGCGCGGCAAGCGTATCACCAAGATGATGCTCATGTCGGGCGGCGAGAAGAGCCTGACGGCGCTCGCCCTGCTCTTTGCCGTGTATCGCACGCGTACGGTGCCGTTCTATGTGCTGGACGAGGTCGAGGCGGCGCTCGATGACGCCAACCTATCCAAGCTCATCGGCGCGCTTGACGTGCTGCGTTCCGATACGCAGCTCTTGGTTATCTCGCATCAGCGCCGTACTATGGAGGACGCTGACGTCCTCTACGGCGTCTCGATGCAAGCTGACGGCGTCAGTCGCGTCGTCTCGCAAAAACTCGATCGCGAAACCGGAAAGGTCGTGAATGCATAATGGGATTCTTCGATGCTCTCTCGCGCGGACTTGAGCGTAGCCGCGAGGCCCTCAACGAGGTCTTTTACTTTGGCGGCGAGGTCGACGAGGATTTTTGGGAGGACCTAGAGGACACCCTCGTCATGGGTGACATGGGTGCCGAGGTCGCCATCCAGGTCTCCGACGACCTGCGCGATGCCGCGGCCAAGAAGAACCTCAAGACCGCCCCGCAACTCCGTCGGGCCCTGGCCGAGCAGCTCGAGCAGCATTTTGTACCCGTCGAGCGCGATCCGTTCGCCGACACGCCGAGCTGCGTGCTGTTTGTGGGCATCAACGGTGCCGGCAAGACCACTACGGTCGGCAAGATCGCGAGCGCCATGGCCGCCCGCGGCAAGAACGTCGTGATCGGCTCGGCCGATACCTTCCGCGCTGCCGCCATCGAACAGCTCGATGTGTGGGGCCAGCGCGCCGGCGTCCCCGTCATAAAGCGCGACCGCGGCTCAGACCCGGCAAGCGTTTGCTACGACGTGCTCGACGAGGCCGATAAGCGCGGCAGCGACCTGGTGCTCATCGACACCGCCGGTCGTCTTCACACGAGCCCCGAGCTCATGCGCGAGCTTGCCAAGGTGGTCAACGTGACGCGTAAGCGCGCCGCCAATATGGCCGCCGGCCCCATGCCCGTCTCGGTCGTCCTCGTGATCGATGCCGCGACGGGCCAAAACGGCCTGAACCAGGCGCTCGAGTTTAATGAGGCGCTGGGTCTGGACGGTATTATCATGACTAAGCTCGACGGCACGGCAAAGGGCGGTATCGCCATGGCCGTGGCCGAGAAGCTCAAGCTCCCAATTCTGCGCGTGGGCGTGGGCGAGCAGGTCGATGACCTGCAGGAGTTTAATGCCAAAGATTTCTGCCGCGCCCTGGTGGGCGAGTCCAACTAAGGAGTGACCAGTGTTTGATTCTCTGAGCGATCGCCTCAACGACACATTTGACCGCCTGCGCGGCAAGGGCAAGCTGACCGAGGCCGATATCACCTCGGCCATGCGCGACATTCGCATGGCGCTGCTCGAGGCCGACGTCAACTTTAAGGTCGTCAAGGAGTTTGTCGCCAAGACCAAGGAGCGCTGCATGACCGCCGAGGTCATGGAATCGCTGACTCCGGCGCAAAACGTCGTCAAGATCGTGCTCGACGAGCTCACCGAGATGCTCGGCTCCACCGAGAGCAAGCTCGTCTTTAGCAACCGCATTCCCAACGTCATTATGCTCGTGGGCCTGCAGGGCTCCGGTAAGACCACGGCGGCTGTAAAGCTGGCATACCTGCTCAAGAAGCAGGGCCGCTCGCCGCTGCTCGCCGCGTGCGACGTCTACCGTCCCGCCGCTGCCGACCAGCTGGCCACGCTTGGTGGAGAGATCGGCGTGCCGGTCTTCCGCGGTGACGGCGAGCACCCGGTCGATATTGCCAAGGGCGCCATCCAGGAGGCCGTCGACCACCTGCGCGATGTGGTCATCGTCGATACCGCCGGTCGTCTGCAGATCGACGAGCAGATGATGCAGGAGGCCGTGGACATCAAGAAGGCCGTCAAGCCCGATCAGGTGCTGATGGTCGTCGATGCCATGACCGGCCAGGATATCGTCAACGTTGTCTCGACCTTCGCCGAGCGCACCGACTTTGACGGCGTGATCATCTCCAAGCTCGACGGCGATGCCCGTGGCGGCGGCGCGCTTTCGGTGCGCCAGGTGACCGGCAAGCCCATCAAGTTCGTGAGCATGGGCGAGAAGCCCGATTCGCTGGAGCCGTTCTATCCCGATCGCATGGCCAAGCGCATCTTGGGTATGGGCGACGTCGTCGGCATTATCGAGAAAGCCCAGGAGGCAGCCGATGCCGAGCAGCTCGAGGCTGCCGAGCGCATGCTGCGCGAGGGCTTTACCATGAACGACATGCTCGACCAGATGAAGGCCGTCAAGAAGATGGGCGGTATGAAGGGCATTCTGGGCATGCTTCCCGGCGGCCAGCGCGCGCTCAACCAGATGGGCGGCAACCTTGATGAGGGCATCTTCGACAAGAACGAGGCCATCATCATGTCGATGACCAAGGAGGAGCGCCTGCGTCCTTCCATCATCAACGGCCAGCGTCGCGCCCGCATCGCCAAGGGTGCCGGCGTGACCCCCACCGAGGTCAACAGCCTTATGAAGCAGTGGGGCGAGATGAACAAGATGATGGGCCGCATGCGCTCGATGGCCAACCAGGCGCAAGCCGGCGGCAAGAAGGGCAAGAAGGGTAAAAAAGGCAAAAAGATGCGCATGCCCAATATTCCCGGTCTGGATGCCATGGGCCTGGGCAGCATGGGCGGCCTGGGTGGCCTGGGTGGCATGGGAACAGGTGGTCCCAAGTCCGATATGGACCTGCTGCGCCAGATGGAAGCGCAGATGCGTAATAAAAAGTAACGACTGGTTGAGTCGAGTATGGCGAAGGCCGCCTGGATGGTACTCCAGGCGGCCTTCGCCGTTCGTTCGCAGGTTTTCTCACGCGCGGAAGCGTGTTGACGTTGAGGTGCTTGCCACTAGGGTGACGCATAATTTCTTTCGCAAATTGACAACCGCATAGCGGAACACGGCCCGCGCCCCGTCATATGATTTCTAGCGACTAAACAACAAATCACCGACGAAGGGGGCACGGGCCGTGTCTGCGAACATCGTATCAGTCG